>NZ_VKHT01000588.1 GCF_014141535.1 Streptomyces alkaliphilus
GGCGGGCGGCCCCGACCCGGCTTCGGGTTCGCCGCTTCGGGGTGGGGGCGCGCTCGGGTGGTCCACTAGGCGCGGTCGTAGGTGACCAAGGTCCCTGTGGGCGGGATCACATTCGCCCGACGTGCAATCGAGGAAGAAATGCGCTAGAAGCTTCCCTTATCGGACATAAATGGTGATTGTGGAGCCCTTCGGGGTAGAGCCCCCGCTGTGCACGGACTGGTTGAAGACCGTCCCGAAAAAGAAGACCCGCTGGACCTCGACCTCGAACCCGGCCTCCTCCAGCACCCGGATCGCCGCGTCCTCCTCCATGCCGCGCACGTCGGGCACGACGATCATCTCGGGCCCCTTGGAGATCTCCAGGGTGATGGTGTCGCCCTCACCCGCGCTCTCCCCGGTGCCGGGACTCTGCGCCGCGACGGTGCCCGCCTCCTGCTCGGCGTGCACCCGCTCGCCCGCGACCTCCACCTCGAAGCCGATCTCCCGGAGGCGTTGGATGGCGGAGCCCTCGGGGAGCCCGACCACGTCCGGCACGCTCACCTCGCGTCCCCGGCTGACCGTCAGCGCCACCGCCGAGTCCGGACGCCGCTCGACACCCGCCGCCGGCTCCGTCGAGATCACCGATCCGCGGGGGACCGTCGGGTGGAACTCGGCGGTGGCGTCACCCGGGGTCAACCCCGCGTCCCGCAACGCCCGTCGGGCCTCGTCCTCGGGAGTCCCGGACACATCCGGTACCTCGACCACCTCGGGCCCCCGGGACAGGGTCACCGTCACCGTCCCGTTGCGTCGGATCCGCTCCCCCCGTTCGGGCAGCGTGGAGATCACGTGGTCCGCCTCCACCACCGGCGAGAACTCCTCGCGGAACTCCACCCGCAACCCGGCCTCGTCGAGGACCCGCTGCGCCTCGGCGCGCGGCAGGTCGTAGACACCCGGTGTGCGCAGGAACTGGCCGGCGTTGACGTACCAGAAACCGGCCACCAGGCCGAGCACCGCCACCACCACCCCCAGCAGGGCGAGGCGTCCGCGTCGCGGGCGACGCGGCTCGTACCCGGCCGGCCCCTCGGGCTCGCCCGGCTCCCCGGGAAGTGGCGCGTCGCCGGAGCCACCCGGGGGGAACTCGATCACCGCGGTCCGCTCCACCCGGTCCGGCGCCTCCGAGCCCAGCACCGAGCGGACCGGGACCACATCGGTGGGGTCCTCGGACCCCACCGGGGCGCCGACCGGCTCCGCCTCCCGCCGTCCGCCGAGGGGCGAGTCCAACTCCGCGTCGCTCATCCCCGCCCGGATCGACCGCGTCAGCGACAGCAGTACCGCCGCGTCGGCCGGTCGCCGGCTCGGGTTGCGCTCACAGGCCACCGCCACCAGCCTGTCCAGCGCCGGAGGGAGCCCGGGCACCAGCAGCGACGGAGCCGGCACGTCGTGGCGCACGTGGGAGAGGAGTACCTGCGCGGGGGAGTCCCCGGCGTGCGGCTTGGCGCCGGTCAGCATCTCGTACAGCGTGATCCCGCAGGCGTACACGTCACCGCGCGGCTCGACCGTGCCGTGTTCGATCTGCTCGGGCGCCAGGTAGGAGACGGTGCCCAACAGCGACCCGGATCCCCCGGTCCCCCCGGCGCCCGTGGAGGTGCCCGCGTCCACACCGCGCACCAGACCGAAGTCGGCGACCTTCACCCGCCCGTCGTCCCCGATCAGGACGTTCTCCGGCTTCACGTCCCGGTGCACCAGCCCGGCGCGGTGCGCCGCGCCCAGACCGGCCAGCATCGGCTCGAGGATGTCCAGCACGGCCCGGGGGGTCAGCGGACCGCCGTCCCGCAGCACGTCGCGCAGGGTGCATCCGGGCACGTACTCCATGGCGAGATAGACCCAACCCCGGTCCCGCCCCTGGTCGGTGACCCCGACCACGTTGGGGTGATCCAGACGGGCCGCGGCCTTCGCCTCGCGGATGAACCGCTCCACGAATCCGGAGTCCGCGGAGAGGGAGGGGTGCATCACCTTCAGGGCCAGCCGCCGGTCCAGGCGGGTGTCCAGCGCGCGGTAGACCGTGGCCATGCCGCCGACCGCCACCCGTGTCTCCACGTGGTAGCGGTCATCCAGCAGGTGCCCGATCAGCGGGTCCCGAACGGTGGTGTCCACGCCGGGAAGTCTACGAGCCGTGGTGCCGGGGAGGGGCGAGCGCACCGAGCCGGTCCGTGACCGGGGCGAAACGGTGACGTGGCGGAGACATCGCGTCCGGATCCGGCGTCCGGATCCGGCCGGCCGCGTCGATCGGTTCCTCAGCCGAGCACGGTCGGGGCGCCCGTCCCCAGTCCCAGCGCCTCCCGCAACTCGACCTCCTCGGGCCCGACCACCAGGGTCGCCTCCTCGTAGCGCTCCCAGAACAGGTCGGGGTCCTCCGCCCCGGCGGCCGACTCCCACACCCCGGCCTCGGCGGCGTACCGCTCGGCCAGCGCCCCGGCCGCCTCCGCCACATCCGCGTCGCGCCCCCAGTCGGCGGCCCGCAGCTCCTCGGCGGCCCGTCGGGACCCGTCGGCCATCCGCTGTGCCCAGGCCCGCACCGCGGTGATGTCCTCGTCCCCCTCGGTGGCCATCGGCACCCCCCACCACAGGTCGTCATAGGGGCCGACGGCGTCGAGGTAGGCCAACTGCGCGGGGGTGTGGTTCAGGCGGAAGCCGCGCAGGGAACCGGTCGCTCCCCCGCCGGGGGTCGACAGCACACAGGTCACCGTCCGGTCGCCGGCCGCCCAACCCGCCCGGGAGGGGTGGTAGTACTCCAGGGTGGTGCCACCTGTCCACGGGTCGATGGCGTACCGACGGGCTCCCGCGGCGCACCGCTCGTAGGCGGTGGTCTCCCACCACTCGTCGCCCGGGTACCCCTCGACCTCCCGACCCGCGTCCAGCAGCGCCACCACCTCGGCGTAGTGCGGCTCGGCACACGGCACCGTCTCGACCGTGTCCACCTCGCCGTCGGCGGAGATGTCCTCGGGGGAGGGGGACAGGAAGCAGGTGCCGACGGTCAGGTCCGTCAGGTCCGTGCCGGAGGCGTTCCACCCCTCGCCCTCCGGGTCGAGGAGGACGAGGGCCACGGCGATGGCCAGGATGACGAGGGGGAGACAGCCCACCACGATCGCGGCGACCGCCAGGCCACGGCCCGGTGCGGGGGGCTTCCCCCGCCGCAGGCGGGTCAGGGCGATGACGCCCAGGACCAGACCGATCGGCCACAGCAGGATCGCCAGGACGAAGGCCGTGATCGCCAGCCGGTCGGTTCTCGGCGGGGCGGGCGGAACCCACGGTCCGGGCCGGCCCCATGCCC
>NZ_VKHT01000589.1 GCF_014141535.1 Streptomyces alkaliphilus
ACGAGGCCTTCTCCCCCGCCCGGACCTCCCCCGGTTCACGATGGGAGGTTCCGGGTATTTCCCGGCGCATCGGTGGGCATGAGGCGAACAGACTTCCGGCGGCGGAACGACCCATCCCGGGGTCGCGCCGACCGATCACCCACGGGAGGGCATGTGCTCGACAGCCGAACACCCGATCCCATGGATCGTCCCGAACGCCCGACCGCCCACGACGCGCCCGCCGGGCAGTTCCCCCGCCCCGCTCCGCCGGGCCGGCTGCCGACCGGGAACGGGAGCCCGGAGTCCGACCGGGCGGCGTCGGCGGCCGACGTCGTCGTGGTGGGAGCGGGACCCGCCGGTCTGGCCGCCGCCCGCCTGCTCGCCCTGGCCGGCCTTCCGGTGACCGTGCTGGAGGCCCGTGAGCGGATCGGCGGGCGCATGGCCACCGAGGATCGGGACGGCTTCCGCCTCGACCACGGCTGGTGGCCCGCCCTGCCCGGCCTCGACGGCCCGGAACTGGGCCGCCACCTCCTCGTCCCACCCCCCTTCCGCGGCGTCACCGGCGGGGTCCTGCTGCACGCCGACGACCGCTCCCACCGCCTGGGAGGCTCCGGACACCGCTTCGGCGGCCTGCCCCGCCACGGCGGCCGTTCCCTGGTCGGCGCGCTGGACCACGCGTGGCTGCGCGCCAACCTCGGGCGACTGGCCGTCCTCGACGAGGATCGACTGGCGGGCCGCCCCGACACCTCGGTGGAGCGGGCCCTGGAAGCGCGCGGGGTTCCCGCCCGGATCGCCGACGGCTCCCTGCGCCCCCTGCTGACCGCCCTGCTGGGGGACCCCCTGCTGGGCACCTCCTGTCATCTGGGTGACCTGCGACTGCGCGCCTTCGCCCGCCGGGGACTGGCCCTGATCGCGGGCGGGGCCCAGCGGCTGCCGGATCGCCTCGCGGCCGACCTGCCCGCAGGATGCGTGCGCACCGGCGTCCGGGTCTCGACGGTCCGCACCAGGGAGGTGGAGACGGTGGACCACGGCACCCTGAGCTGCCGGGCGGTGATCGTGGCCACCGGCGCGGAGGAGGCCGCGCGACTGTTGCCCGGTCTGCGCCGTCCCGACCACCATCCCGTGACGGTGCTGCACCACACGACGGAGGGCCTTCTTGACGCGGACCCCGCCCTGATCGTCGACACCGTCCGGCGGGGACCGGTCGCGCACACCACGGCGGTCTCCGCGGTGGACGCCGAACGGGCCCCCGACGGCCGCGCGCTGATCACCTCCGTCGTGCTGGGGCCGGAGGCCGGTGAACCGGTCGAGACCCTGGACAAGGCCGCCCGGAGCCAACTCACCCAACTGCACGGCGTCCCCGCCGAGGAGTGGGAACTGCTGGCGGCGCACCACGACCCGATGGCCACCACCGCGCTTCCGCCGCCCTACGCCCCGCGCCGGCGGACCAGGTTGTTGGAGGGGTTGTACGTCTGCGGCGGGCACCGGGCGACCCCCGGACCCGGCGGCGAACTCGCCTCCGCCCGGTTGGCCGCCGAGGCCGTGCTGGACGATTTGGGGGTGCGCCGGACGACCACGGGCGCGCACGCCGCGGCCTGAACACCCATGGGCGCGCCCCCGGCACCCGGCACCCGGCCGCCCGCCGGGGCCGCCCGGAGGACCCGTGAGCGAGCCGGGTGGGCCGGCGGGTGCCCCGGAGGAGGAGGCGGGGCCCGCCGGCCCTTCCGGCACGGGCCGGTTCAGCCCGTGGCGGAGATCCGCTCGCGGTAGCTCCGGGCGGCTGTGGTGTCACGGTGCGGTTCCAGCCTGCGCTCGAAGTCCCGCAGGTACTCGTGGGCACGCACCGAACGCATCTCCACCGCCTGCTGGGCCGCCTCGGCGGCGAGCACACATGCCTGCTCCACCTCACCGAGACCCAGGCGGGCGGTGGCCAACACCACCCGGGTGAAGAGCCGGCTGCGCGCGTACGCCGGCGCCCGCAGTTGCAGGGCCCGGTCGGCGTACCGCGCGGCCGAGCGGTACTGCTGGAGGTCGCGGTGGCAGTGGGCGAACTCGTCGGCGAGCTGTGCCTCGTCGAAGAACCGGATCCACGGCGGCACGTCCTCCCCCTGCCGCTCCCCGGAACGTTCCCCGTTGCGCTCCCCCGGGCGGACGATCTCCATCGCCCGCTCGGCCCGGGCGAGGGCCGCGGTGCAGGAACGCGCGTCGCCCAGGAGCGCGTGCCCGCGCGCCTCGGCGGCGTGCAGAAGGGCGTGCACCTGCTGCGGGGCGGTGCCGGAGAGACCCTGCTGGGCCACCCGGGCGAGCTGCACCGCCTCCCGGCCGTGCCCCAGGTGAGCCGCCTGACGGCTCATCGCGGCGAGCACGAAGGCACCGTGCACCCGGTCCCCGGCGGCCTGCGAGAGCCGCAGCGCCTGGACGAAGTACCGCTGGGCCAGACCGTGCGCCCCGATGTCGTAGGCGGTCCACCCCGCCAACCGGGTGAGGTCGGCGGCGGCGCCGAAGAGCCGCCGGCCCATCTGCTCCCCGTAGGTACCGCGCAGCAGCGGCTCCAGTTCGTGCTCGAGGTAGCGGATCAGCGCCTGGCGGGCGTGACCTCCTCCGTAGGCGTGATCGAGGGTGCGGAACAGCTCGGCCACCGAGCGCAGGGCGGCGAGGTCTCCCGCCGTGACCCGCCGGCCGGGGCCCCGCTCGACCGGGTCGCGCCCGGCCGGTACGGCTCCGCCCCGGGCACCGATGGCCAGGGGCGCCGGCACGCCGGGGACGGCGTGGGCGGGGCCGGTGCCCGGCCCGCCGGGGCCCGGGGGGACGCGCCCGCCCGCGCCGCGCCCCTGCTCGGGAACCCGGGCGGCGCGATCCACCCGATCACCGAGGGGGGCGCCGGGCCCGCCGGGGGCGGGAACGCCGCGCGAGACCCGTTCGTCGGGACGACCGATCAGCCAGTCGCGGCTGGGCACCACCAGCCCCGCCGGGGTGAAGGCGATGCGTCTGAGCTCCGCGTAGCCGCCGGTGTCCTTGCGCCAGAGCCCTGAGACGATCTCCACCGCCTCGTGCGGGCCGGCGGCGAACTCCAGACCCGCGTAGACCGGCGCGCACGCCTCCAGGCCCAGGTCGCGGGCGGAGAGACGACGGCCCAGCCGGCGGGTGAACACCTCGGCGATCAGCGCCGGGGTGGTCCCCCGTGGCCGCTGGCCGCGCAGCCATCGGGTGACGGAGGTCTTGTCGTAGCGGAGGTCCAGCCCGTGCTCCAGGCCCAACTGATCGACCCGCCTGGCCAGCCCGGCGTGGGAGAAGCCCGCTTCCGCGATGAGCGCGGCGAGTTGGC
>NZ_VKHT01000059.1 GCF_014141535.1 Streptomyces alkaliphilus
GTGGGCGGGAGCGGCAGGGCTCGGATGACGAGAGGTGCGAGAACTGCTGCGGGGATGGTGATGACGGTGATGCGGAGGAGGGAGGGGAGCGCGGTTGAGCCGAACGGCCTCCCGGGTCCGCTCCGACCGTATCCGGCGGCCCTCCGCGGACACCAGCATGCCGGCCCGTACCGACATTCGGGCGTCTTCCCGGGCTCGCGGCGGCCCGACGCCGTGTCGGGGGGTTCGGTCCCCCATCCGGAGCGGGCCGCCGGTCCGGCGGCCCGCTCCCGCCGCGTGGACGTTCAGTGTCCGGGGTCGTCCCGGCGTTCGGAGGCCAACCGGGCCGCGGTGGCCAGCAGTTCCTCGGCGTGGGCCCGGGCCGATTCCGAGTTCTCCTGACCCGCCAACATGCGGGACAGTTCCCGGATCCTGCCCTCTCCGTGCACGGGGACCACGCCGCTGCGGGTGACCGAACCGTCGTGGGTCTTCTCCACCACCAGGTGGCGATCGGCGAACGCGGCGACCTGGGGCAGGTGGGTGACCACCACCACCTGGGCGGTGTCGGCCAGTCGGGCCAGCCGGCGCCCCACCTCCACCGCGGCCCGGCCGCCGATCCCGGCGTCCACCTCGTCGAAGAGGTAGGTCGGCACCGGGGCGGTGCCGGCGAAGACCACCTCGATGGCGAGCATCACCCGGGAGAGCTCCCCGCCGGAGGCCCCCTTGGCGATCGGCCGGGGACGGGCCCCGGGGTGCGGGGCCAACAGCAGTTCCACCTCATCGACGCCGTGCGGGCCGCAACCCACCGCGCGGCCGTCGAGTTCGACGCTCTCCTCGCCCTCCACGGCTTCCAGGAAACGCAGATCCACCGACACCCGGGCGTGGGGCATGGCCAGTTGGGTGAGTTCGTCGGTGACCGCCTCCGCGAACCGCTTGGCGGCCTCGGCCCGGGCGGCGGTGAGGGTGTGCGCCAACTGGGCGAGGTCGCGACGGAGTTCCTCGCGTTCGGCGGTCAGCTGCCCGATTCGTTCGTCGTCGCCCTCCAGTTCGGCGAGCCGCGCCGTCCCCGCCTCGGCCCAGGCGAGCACCGCGTCGAGGTCCTCACCGTACTTGCGGGTGAGCCGGCCCAGCACGGCCCGCCGCTCCTCCACAGCCGCCAGGCGCAGGGGGTCGGCGTCGAGGCCGTCGGCGTAGCCGGCGAGGTCCTGGGCGATGTCCGCCAGCAGGATGCCCACCTCGCCGAGCCGGTCGGCCAATCCGCCCAGCGCGGGATCGTGGGCCCGGACCGCCTCCAGCGCGCGGTGCGCCTCGGCGACCAGGGTGGCGGCGTCCACGCCCTCGGGGTCGGCCGGGTCCCCGGCCAGCACACCGTGGGCGGTGGTGGAGGCGGTGGCCAGGGCGTCGGCGTGTCCCAGCCGGGCCGCCTCGGCGTCCAACTCGGCGTCCTCCCCGGAACGGGGCTCGGCGGCGGAGATCTCCTCCAGGCCGAGACGCAGCAGGTCGGCCTCGCGGGCTCGCTCGCGGGCCCGCTCCGTCAGTTCGGCCAGGTGGGCGGAGACCTCGCGCAAGCGCCGGTAGGTGTGCCGATAGCTCTCCAGCGGGGTGGCGACCGTCTCCCCGGCGTACCGGTCCAGTGCCTCGCGCTGCCGGGCCGGACGCAGCAGTCCCTGCTGATCGGTCTGACCGTGGACGGCGACCAGTTCCTCGCCCAGTTCGGCGAGGAGGGCGGCGGGAACCGTCCGGCCGCCCAGGTGGGCGCGGGACCTGCCCTCGGCGGAGACGGAACGGCTGACCAGGAGCGCGCCCTCCTCCAGGTCGGCGCCGGCGTCGGCGGCCCGACGGGCCGCCGGGGCGTCGGCGGACAGGGCGATCCGCCCCTCCACCACGGCGCCCCCGGCACCGACCCGTACGAGGCCGGCGTCGGCCCGGCCGCCGAGCAGCAGACCGAGGCTGGTGACGACCATGGTCTTACCCGCCCCCGTCTCACCGGTCACGGCGGTGAAGCCGGTGGACAGCTCGACCACGGCGTCGTCGATCACGCCGAGGTCCTTGATCCGCATCTCCTCCAACACGGGTACGACCATACGAGGTCCGGGTCCCCCTGCGCGACGCGCGCCCCCGACCGGTGTGCCGGGAGGCCCCGGCGAGCCGGTGATCCGGCGCGACGGGGCCACGGGCCCGGCCCCCGGCCCCGTGGGACGCGGGCCCCGGCACCACGATGAGGGAACGACTCGGATATATGTGGCATTGATGTCGATATGTACCGGAAGGTTCGGGTAGGGATGGTCACCGGCCGTCCGGGGCCCTCCCGCCGCCCCCGGACGGTCGGGTACCCCGCACACCGGGTCGGACCCGTTCCGCGGCGGAACCGGCCGGCTCCGGCCGGACCGACATCCATCGAAGGGATGTTCCATGGCCGACGCTCCGGCACCGTACGAGGACTTCACCACCCTCCCCCTCGCCGGCACACGTCGTACCGGAAGCGGCGGGGAGTCGCGCGCCGACCGGGACCCGTGGTCGGGGGAGACCCTCCTGGAGATCCCGCAGGCGTCCATGGCCGACGCCGAGGAGGCCCTGGAGGCCGCCCGCTCGGCGCAACGCGAGTGGGCCGGACGGCTGCCCCGCGAACGGACGGCGGTGATGAGTCGCACGGTGGACTTGCTGCGCCGCCGTCGCGACGAGATCATCCGGTGGCTGGTCCGCGAGAGCGGCAGCACCCTCGCCAAGGCGAAGGCCGAGTGGGCGGCCACCGTCGCCGACTTCACCGAGGCCGCCTCGCTCCCCCACCGGATGGCGGGACGCATCCTGCCCGCGGACATCCCCGGCAAGGAGAGCCGGGTGTACCGCAAGCCGCTGGGGGTGGTGCTGGTGATCAGTCCCTGGAACTGGCCGCTCCACCTGAGCTGCCGCTCGCTGGCCCCGGCGCTGGCGTTGGGCAACGCCGTGGTCCTCAAGCCGGCCGGCGACACCCCCGTCACCGGTGGTCTGCTGCCGGCCCGACTGCTGGAGGAGGCGGGTCTCCCGGCGGGGCTGCTGAGCGTGGTCGTGGCACCGGGAAGCGAGGTCGGTGACCCGCTGGTGGAGCACCCGATCCCCCGGTTGGTCTCCTTCACCGGCTCGACCCCGGTGGGCTCGGGCATCGCCCGGAAGGCCGGGCTGAAGAAGCTCGCCCTGGAACTGGGCGGCAACGCCCCGCTGGTGGTGCTGGACGACGCCGATCTGCCGCGCGCCGTCGAGGCGGCGGTCTTCGGCTCCTTCTTCCACCAGGGACAGATCTGCATCCGCACCAACCGGATCATCGTGGACGACTCGCGCCACGACGAATTCGTGGATTCGTTCATCGAACGGGTGCGCGATTTGCGCGTCGGCGATCCCTCGGACCCCGACACCCGGATCGGCCCCCTGATCAACGCGGGTCAGTTGGACGGGGTGCGCGACATCGTGGACCGGTCGGTGGACAGCGGCGCGAA
This sequence comes from Streptomyces alkaliphilus, assembly GCF_014141535.1. Taxonomy (GTDB): domain Bacteria; phylum Actinomycetota; class Actinomycetes; order Streptomycetales; family Streptomycetaceae; genus Streptomyces; species Streptomyces alkaliphilus. The sequence continues at coordinate 3,450 of NZ_VKHT01000059.1, forward strand.
GCTGCTGCTCGGTGGGGACCCCGGGGGGCCCACCGGACTGTCGCTGCCCCCGCACGTCCTGCTCGCCGGCCCCGACGTCCCGAGCGCCGCGGAGGAGGTCTTCGGCCCGGTCGCGACGATCCTGCGGGCCCGGGACGAGGAACACGCCCTGGAATTGGCCAACGGCACCGACTACGGCCTGTCCAGCGCCGTGTTCAGCGGAAACGCGGAGCGGGGCGCGCGGTTCGCGCTGCGGGTGGACGCGGGCATGACCCACGTCAACGATCAGACGGTGAACGACCAGGCGAACACCGCTTTCGGCGGCGAGAAGGACTCCGGCCTGGGGCGCTTCGGCGGTGATTGGGCGCTGGAGGAGTTCACCACCGATCACTGGATCAGCGTGCAGCACACCCCTCGCCGATTCGCCTTCTGAGGAGCGGGCCCGGGGAGCGGGCGACGGGCCCCTCCCTCCACCGACGAACCCCGACCGCGGGGAGAACGGAAACGAACATGACGACCGGTGGAACGACCGAGACCCGCTCCGCCGCCCCCTGGTGGCGCTTCTGGCCCTCGCTGGTGGTGTTCGTGGGCCTGTGCTACCTCGTCTCCGCCGTCGGCTCGCTGGCGAGTTCCGAGGCGGACGAGGTGTACGGTGCGCTGGACCGCCCGGCGTGGGCCCCGCCGTCCTGGCTGTTCGGGCCGGTGTGGACGGTGCTCTACGGTCTGATCGGGGTGTCGGCGTGGCTGGTGTGGCGCCGGGCGGGCGGCTCGGCACGCACCGCGCTGGTGTGGTGGGGGGTCCAACTGGCCCTCAACCTCGCCTGGACGCCGTTGTTCTTCGCCGCCGAGGAGTACGGGCTCGCCCTGGTGAACATCGTGCTGATGCTCGGGGCGATCGTGGTGACGACGGCGCTGTTCGCCCGGATCCACCGCGTGGCGGCCTGGCTGCTGGTTCCCTATCTGCTGTGGGTGGGGTACGCCACCGCCCTCAACGCCGCGATCTGGTGGGCCAACTGAACGGTGGTCGGCCGCGCTCCCCCGGGACCGACGGTCCCGGGGCCGTCTCAGCGGGGACCTCCCCGCCACCCCGCCACCGGAAGCGCGAACTTGGCCACCAGTCGGTCGGTGAAGGGGGCGCGGTGCAGGCGTGCCAGGCGCACCGGCACCGCTCCCCGGCGCACCTCCACCCGGGCCCCGGCCGGCAGCTCCACGCTGCGGCGACCGTCACACCACAGCACGCCGTGCGGTGTGTTCGGCTGCACCTCCACCGCCAGCACCGAGTGCGGGGCGGTGACCAGCGGCTTGGTGAACAGCGCGTGAGCGCTGATGGGCACCATCAACAGGGCCTCCACCTCCGGCCACACCACCGGGCCGCCGGCGGAGAAGGCGTAGGCGGTGGAACCGGTGGGGGTGGCACAGACCACGCCGTCGCAACCGAAACGGGACACCGGCCTGCCGTCCACCTCCGTGACGACCTCGAGCAGACGCTCGCGCGAGGCCTTCTCCACCGAGGCCTCGTTCAGCGCCCAGTCCACGTGCACCGGGACGCACGCCGTGCTGTCGTTGTAGACCACCACGTCGAGGGTCATGCGCTCCTCGACCGTGTAGTCGCGACGCACCACCCGCTCCACCACCTGGTCGAGGTCGTCGCGCTCGGCCTCGGCGAGGAACCCCACCCGCCCCAGGTTCACGCCGAGCATCGGCACTCCCGAGGAGCGGGAGAATTCCGCGCCGCGCAACAGCGTGCCGTCGCCGCCGAGGACCACCAGCAACTCGCACTCCTCCGCGACGCCCGGACCGTTCTCCACCCGCGCCACCTCGGGGGGCAGCGGAAGGTCCTCGGCCTCCTCCACCAGCACGCGCACCCCCATGCCGTGCGCGAGCAGCCCGCGCACCACCAGTTCGGCACTGCGGACGGCGGCCGGACGGCCGGTGTGGGCGAGGAGCAGGACCGTGCGGTCGGCCGTCCCCCCCGCCGCGGGCAGGGGGGCGCGGGGGTCCGGTGCGCCCCCTCCGGGGCCTCCGGACACGTCGGATCGGTCGTCGCTGCTGCTCACCGGGGTCCCTCCGTCACGGCTCGCTCGACATCGGCCGGGGCCGGATCGGGTGCCCCGGCCCGCAACCACAGAAAGTACTCGACGTTGCCGGAAGGACCCGGAAGCGGGCTGGCGGTCACCCCGGCGGTGCCCCAACCCAGCTCCCGCGCCCTGCGGGCGACCCCGAGCACCGCCTCCGCGCGCAGGGCGGGATCCCGGACCACACCGCCGCTGCCCAGACGCTCCCGACCCACCTCGAACTGGGGCTTGACCATCAGGAGCAGGTCGGCGTCGGGCGCCGCGCAGCCGACCAGTGCCGGCAGGACCAACCCCAGCGGGATGAACGACAGGTCGCCCGTGATGAGGTCCACCGGATGCCCACCGACCGCCTCCAACGTCAGTTCCCGCACGTTGGTCCGATCGTGGACCTCGACCCGCTCGTCGGCGCGCAGGGACCAGGCGAGCTGGCCGTAGCCGACGTCCACCGCCAGCACCCGGGCCGCCCCGGCGCGCAGCAGGACGTCCGTGAAACCCCCGGTGGACGCGCCCGCGTCCAACGCGCGGCGACCGGCCACCACCAGTCCCCGGGGCCCGAAGACCGCCAGGGCCCCGGCGAGTTTGTGCCCCCCGCGCGAGACGTAGTCGGGATCGTCCGCGTCCTCCCGCACCACCAGGGCCGCGCTGACGGCCACCCGGGTGGCGGGTTTGGTCGCGGGGGCACCGTCCACCCGGACCCGACCGGCCGCGATGAGCGACTGCGCGTGCTCGCGGGAGCGGGCCAGGCGACGGCGGACCAGTTCCGCGTCGAGCCGGCTGAGGCGGGGACGGGTGGCTGCTGCCACGGATCGTTCAGCTCCCGATGTCGGTGGGGGCACCCGCCGGCCGGGGACCGGCGGGTCGGTCGAGCGCGGCCAGGATCCCGTCGAGGCCGCGGTGAACATCTTCGTACACCGCGGGGTGGGCGGTCACGGCCAGACGGTCCACCTCCCACAGCCGTTCCACCAGGGCGTCGACCGCCGCGTGGCCGGTGGGTTCGAGAGGGGTCCCCAGTGGCTCCGGGGCCGCCTCCCCCGGGATGTCCGGCGTCCGCCGCTCCCCGGGACCGTCCGCGCCGGCGGGCCCTCCGGCTCCGGCGGGAGCGGCCGGCGACTCGACGACTTCCCCCGGGTCACGGGTTCCCCCGGCGGCGTCCCGGGGGTGCGCGGCGGGTCCCGCGTCCCCGGCGGGGCGGTCCGCCGCGCGCGGCACGTTTCCCCCCTCCCCGGGGCGGGTGCCGGTGGGTGGCGTGTGGTCCATGGGACCGACGCTACCGTCCGGGGGCGGCTCCCCGTCCCCGGGCCGCCGGAATCACCAGCGGCGTGCCGCTCTCCGGGTCGGTGATCACCCGGCAGGAGAGGCCGAAGACCCTCTCCACCAGTTCGGCGGTGACGATCTCGCCGGGCGGACCGGCGGCCACCACCCGTCCCTCCCGCATGGCGATCAGATGCGTGGCGTACCGCGCGGCGTGGTTGAGGTCGTGGAGCACCGCCACCAGGGTCCGCCCCTCCTCCTCGTGCAGACGCGCGCACAGGTCGAGCACCTCGATCTGGTGCGCGATGTCCAGGTAGGTGGTGGGCTCGTCCAACAGGAGCAGCGGGGTCTGCTGGGCCAGCGCCATCGCGATCCACACCCGCTGTCGCTGGCCTCCGGAGAGTTCGTCCACGTATCGGTCGGCCAGGGTGTCCACGCCGGTGGCGGCCATCGCCCCGACCGTAACCCGCTCGTCCTCCCGGGACCACTGCCGCAGCACCCCCTGATGGGGATACCGTCCCCGACCCACGAGATCGGCGACGGTGATGCCGTCGGGCGCCACGGGCGTCTGGGGCAGCAGACCCAGGACCCTGGCGAGTGCCCGGGCCGGCAGCCGGTCGATGGCCTCGCCGTCGAGCAACACCCGTCCGGCGGTGGGACGCAGCAGTCGGGAGAGGGCCCGCAGGAGCGTGGACTTGCCGCAGGCGTTGGGACCGACGATCACGGTGAAGGACCGGTCGGGAACGGCGACGGTGAGGTCCCGGGCGATGACCCGGCGGTCGTAGGCCAGGGTCACCTCCTCGGCGGCGAGGCGGAACCCGCCGTCGAGGAGGGCCGCGGGGGTACCGATCGCGGGGGATCCCGTGGGTCCGATGGATCCTGTGGCCATGGCCGTGCTCCCGGAGTGTGAGGAATCGGGTTCGAGGCGGTGGGCGCCCGTCCTTCGTGGAACGGCGGCGGGCCCTCCCGGGGACGGGAGGGGGGAGAGCGAGGGGTTCACAGCCGACCCGCCCGGCGTTCGACGGCCAGCAACCACAGGAGGTAGCCCCCGCCGAGCATGCCGGTCACGGCACCCACCGGGAGTTGGCGGTCACCGAAAGCGGCCTGCGCCGCCAGATCGGCCGCGCACAGGACCAGGGCTCCCATGGCGGCGGCGGGCAGCAGATTCGGTCCGGGGGTGCGGGTGAGCCGGCGGGCCAGCTGGGGAGCGGTGAGCGCCACGAAGGCGATCGGGCCGGCGGCGGCGGTGGCCACGGCGGTCAGCAGCACCGCGCCGATCAACACCACCAGGCGGGTGCTCTCCGGGCGGACCCCCAGGGAGGACGCGGCATCGTCACCCATCTCCAGCAGGGTCAGACGCCGCCCCCGGGAGAGGATCAGCGGCACCAGCACGACGCAGGCGATCAACAGGGGCCAGAGCTGTGTCCAGTCCCGTCCGTTGAGGGAACCGGTGATCCACAACACGGCGCGGGCGGCATCGACGATGTCGGCACGCGTCATGAGGTAGCCGGTGACGGCGGTGAGGATCGCGGCGGCGCCGATTCCCACCAGCACCAGGCGGTAGCCGTGCACACCGCGTCGCCAGGCCAGCAGGTACACCAGGACGCCGGTCAGCAGCCCTCCCACCACCGCGCCGAGCGAGACCGCTGCCGCACCGCCCCCGAAGACGACGATCACGGTGAGCGCCCCCACCCCGGCGCCCTGGGTGAACCCGATGATGTCGGGGCTGCCCAAGGGGTTGCGGGAGACCGCCTGGAAGACCGCCCCGGCCAGACCGAGGGCCGTACCGACCAGGAGCGCCAGCAGGGCCCGGGGCAGGCGGAGTTCGTGGATGACGAACCGTTGCCCCGGGGTGCCGCCGCCGGTGAGGACAGCGATCACCTCGGCGGGGGACAGCGGATAGTCACCGGTGCCGACCAGGACGACCGCCGCGGCGAGGGCCGCGAGGGCGATCACGGGCAGCACCACGGCGCCGCGCGGGTGGACCCGCAGTGACAGCTCTCCCGGGGCGCGCAGGACCAGGCCCCGGGAACGCGCGCCGGGCCGGGGGGTCCCGGTGGGCCCACCGGTCCGGTGGCTCGTCGGGCGGGAGACGCCGGGGGTCGTGCTCACAGTTGGGCCATCCTCCGACGACGCACGAGATGGATGAAGACCGGGCCGCCGAGCAGAGCGGTGACGATGCCCACCTGGAGTTCTCCCGGTCGGGCGAGCAGACGCCCCAGGACATCGGCGGAGAGCAGCAGCACCGGCGCCAGGACCGCCGAGTAGGGCAGGATCCAGCGCAGGTCGGGACCGGTGAGCGCGCGCACCAGGTGGGGGATCATCAGACCGACGAAGACGATCGGTCCGCAGGCCGCGGTGGCCGCGCCGCACAACAGGGTGATCACCAGCATCGATCCGACCCGGGTGCCGGTCAGACGGGTCCCCAGGGCCCGGGCGGTGTCCTCACCGAGCGCCAGGGCGTTGAGCGGGCGGGCCAGGAGGAGGGCGATCACACAACCCACGCCGACGAAGGGCAGGATGTCCCACACCGTCTCCATCCGGGCTGAGGCCAACGAACCGACGGTCCAGAACCGCATCCGATCCAGCGCGGCGGTGTCCAGCAGCACCACGGCATTGACGTAGCCGTACAGCGCGGCGGTGATCGCCGTCCCGGCGAGGGCCAGGCGCACGGGGGTGGCGGCTCGGCTCCCGCCCAGCGCGTAGACCATCACCGACACCATCGCGGCGCCGAGGAAGGCGAACCAGATCCACCCCTTGAGCGAGGTCACGCCCAGAAAGGAGATCGCGGAGACCACGGCGGCCGAGGCACCGGCGTTGACACCCAGGATGCCGGGTTCGGCCAGGGGGTTGCGGGTGAGGGCCTGCATCACCGCTCCCGCCAGTCCGAGAGCGGTTCCCACCAACAGGCCGAGCAGGGTGCGGGGCACCCGCATCTCCAGCACGATGGTGGCGGCGTCACCGGTGCCGCTCTCGACGGCGGCCCCCTCCCGCACCCCCTCGGGGCCTTCGGGCGGCCCGACGGGTGACCCGGTGGAGCCGCTGCCGCCCACCACGGCGTCCCAGACCTGGTCCGGTGGGATGGAGCGGGCCCCCAGGGCGACACTGGCGGCGACCACGACGCCGAGCAGCAGTACGGAGAGCAACAGGCCCGCCGCACGCCCGCCGACCCGCCCGAAACGCATCGGTGGGTCACCGGGAGGGGTGTGATCCCCGCCGATGCCGGGGGGTGCGGCGGTGATCCCGTCGGACCGGGGGCTCTCATCGGTCGCGATTTCGGCTGCGGGGGCTCCGGCGGGACCGGCCGGGGACCGCGCGGTCATCGCCGATTCCGGGGTGGGGCTTGCTCGAACACCCGCTTAGGTTAGCCTAACCTCCATCCGGACCGTTCGCGTGTTCGGCCACGGGGCGCACCGGGGCGTGTCCCGGACACCCGTGCACAGCCCCGGAGAAGCAAGGTACCTCCCGTGAAGACTTCCGTCAGAGCCCGCTCGGCTCTCCCCCGCACCCCCCTCCTCCGCCGTTCCGCGACGGCCGTCGGCGGCGTCCTGTGCGTCGGCGCCCTCCTGACCGCCTGTGCCGGTGGGGACACCGACCGGGCATCGGGGCGGGACGCCGCCCCCGCGGAGAGGACCGGGGCGTCCGGGGAGGAGTGGAGCTTCACCGACGACCGCGGTGTGACGGTGGAGCTGGACGGCCGCCCCGAGACCGTGGTCGCCTTCGTCGGCGCCGCCGCGGCCCTGCACGACTACGGCGTGACGGTGGACGCCGTCTTCGGTCCCCTGGTGGGCCCCGACGGCGAACCGGACATCCAGGCCGGCGACCTGCCGGTGGACGAGGTGGAGTCGGTCGGCAGCGCCTGGGGCGAGTTCAACCTCGACGCCTACGCCGCCCTGGAACCGGATCTGCTGGTCTCCACGATGTTCGTCGAGGACGCCCTGTGGTACGTCCCCGACGACAGCGCCGCGAAGATCGAGAGCCTGGCACCCTCGATCGGTCTGTCCGTGGCCTCCCCCAGCACCGTCGTCGAGGCCATCGAACGCCACTCCGAGCTGGCCGAGGCGCTGGGCGGCGACCTGTCCGCCGACCCGGTGACCGAGGCGAGGGAGCGCTTCGAGGCCGCCGCCGAGGAGCTGCGGCAGGCCGCCGAGGACAACCCCGGCATCCGCGTGATGGCCGCCTCCGGCTCCGCCGACCTGTTCTACGTCTCCGACCCCAAGGCATCCCCCGACCTCTCCTACTTCGTGGAGCTCGGCGTGGAGATGGTGGTCCCCGACGATGCCCCGGCAGGCTTCTTCGAGGAGCTGAGCTGGGAGAACGCCGACCGCTACGACGCCGACATCATCCTGCTGGACGGTCGCACCGGAGTCATGCAGGCCGATGACCTGGCCGACAAGCCCACCTGGGCGCAGCTGCCCGCCGTGCGGGCCGACCAGATCGCCTACTGGACCACCGAGCCCCGTTACTCGCACGCCGGCTTCGCCCCGATCCTGGAGGATCTCGCCGAGGCCATCCGCAACGCCGACCGCGTCGCCTGACGCGGCTTCCCCGCCCCCCGTTCGTCGGCCCGGGACGCAGATCACGGCCGACGCCCCCTTCACCCTCTTCGGCACCGGAGCCGTTCGCACCCACGCCATCGGGCCCGGCTTCGTACGGGTCACCCTCACCGACCCCGGCCCCCGGCGGACTTCGCCCGCCGGGGGGCGGGACCAACA
>NZ_VKHT01000590.1 GCF_014141535.1 Streptomyces alkaliphilus
GAACTCTCCTCGGGGCGGACGCGGCGAACGGAACGGCGGGGCGGGCGGAAAGCCGGACGGGGCCCGGGAGCCCGACACGCGACGGTCCCGCACGGCTGCGCCGTACGGGACCGAAGGGGTGAGGGGCGGTGGCACACCGCCCGTCGGGTCACTCCTCGTGGTCGCGCGGCGGGAGGGCCGCGATCAGCGGGTGGTCCCGCTCGATCAGGCCGAGCTTGCCGGCACCGCCCGGCGAACCGAGCTCGTCGAAGAACTCGACGTTCGCCTTGTAGTAGTCCTTCCACTCCTCCGGGACGTCATCCTCGTAGAAGATGGCCTCGACCGGGCACACCGGCTCGCAGGCACCGCAGTCCACGCACTCGTCCGGGTGGATGTACAGGGAGCGGTTCCCCTCGTAGATGCAGTCGACGGGGCACTCCTCGATGCATGCCTTGTCCTTGAGGTCGACACAAGGCTCCGCGATGACGTAGGTCACGCTGTGGTTCCTCTCCATGAAGGGCGGCGGCCCGCTGTGGTGCCGCCGGCCGGCGCGCGGGAGCGCGGCGTCGTCGATGCCGCCCCCTAGTATCGCCGCTCGGGGACCCATGACGAACACGAGGGGCGATCAATATGCCGGACTTCGCGGCAGGGGTGCGACTGGAAGTCCGCATCACCCCCGATGACCTGGGAAAACGGGTATCGGTACGCAGCCTGGTGGACCCGGCCGGGCCGGGTGGGGGGTTCACCGACACGGTCGGCGTTCTCACATCCTGGACGGACGGGGTCATCACCGTCACACGTCGGGACGGCACCTTCGTGGAGTTGGCGGAGGAGGCCGTGGTCGCGGGGAAGGTGGTGCCGTCGGCCCCGGCGCGCCGGCGGGGCGTGCCGGCCGCCGGCCTCGGGGAGCTGTGCGCGGTCGCCGCCCGGGGGTGGCCCGCCCCGGAGGAGGAGCGGATCGGGGACTGGCTGTGCCGGGCCGCCGGGGGATGGACCCGACGCGCCAACTCCGCGGTGCCGCTGGGTCCCGGAGCACCCGACGTGGAGCGGATCACGGCCTGGTACGCCCGCCGCGGACTGCCGCCGCAACTGGCGGTGACCACGGGCGCGGCCGGGGCGCACGAGTTGACGGCCGCGACCCTGACGGCCGCCGGGTGGACCGCCTCGGGGCATGCCGTGACGCTGGTGGGGTCGTTGGCCGCGCTCGCCGATCGGGAACCGGATCCGCGGGTGGTGATCGGGCGGGAGCCGGACGAACGGTGGCTGCGGGGGTACCCCAACGCCCACCGTGACCCGGGGACGGCCCGGCGGGTGCTGGCGGCCGGACCGGGGGTGCGGTTCGCGACCGTGCCCGACCCGGAAGCGGGGCCGGACGCCCCGCCCCGGGCCGTGGGACGGTGCACGGTGGACGGCCGCTGGGCGGGCTTCGCGGCGGTGGAGGTGGCCCCGGCACAGCGCCGTCGCGGTCTGGCCGGGGCCGTGATCGCGGAGCTGGCCCGGCGGGCCCTGGCCGGGGGCGCGAGCGCGGCGTGGTTGCAGATGGAGGTGGACAACGCCCCCGCACGCGCGCTGTACGCGGGCGCGGGCTTCGCCGAGCACCACCACTACCACTACCTGCGCAGGCCCTGATCGACACCCCCCGCCGGGGAACCGGATCCGGGGGTCGCCGAATCGGCTCGAAGCGGGGCGGGCGTGTGGAGCGCCCCGGGGGCGCGGTAGCGGCGCGGGCGCCCGTCCCCGCCCTCCGTGGAGGGGGAACGGGCGCCCGTGCCGTTACCGCGCGCCGGTTGGTCCGGGGGACCTCAGTTGGGGTTGAGGTCCAGGTGGCCCACGCGGTTCCCCTCGCCGGTCTCCCGCAGGGTGAGCCGCAGCACCGACGCGATGTCCTCGGGCGTGACCGGGGTGGCCTGCCCGTCACCGCGCACGATGGTCACCTGGTCGAAGGTGCTCCCGTACAGGCTCGCCATGACCTCCAGGTCGTAGTGGTCGACCAGCTTGCCGTCCACCGGCCGCATCGACAGGAACTGCCGCAGCGAGTTCTCCGGGCTGAACTGGATCGTGGGGGCGACGCCCGGGACCCCGTCGGCACCGGCCACGATGGTGACCAGGCCGGACATGGCGGGCTCGGCGAACTCCTCCATCGCCCGTTCCACCTCGGCCCGGCCGACCTCCGGCTCCACCTCCACGGCCCGCACGTCGATGGTGGGGTTCTCCCCGGTCGCGGCGCGCAGGCGGAAGACCTCCTGCACGGCCGGCGCGGCCGAGGCGACGTCCACCGCCAGGCCGGGCTGTCCGTAGTCGGCCACGGGAGCCCCGGTGTCGAAGGAGATCGAGCCGTCGCGGGGGGCCGCGGCGCCGATGTCCGCCAGGTCCAGCAACGCCGCGTTGAGCTTCTCCTCGTCGACGTCGAAGACCGGCTCGACCTCACGCCCGGAGCCCAGCAGCGACCCGATGACGCTCACCGGGTTGTAGTCGGTGCTCGCCGCCTCCCGGACGGTGGCCTCGGTGTCGATGGTCAGACCCGCGACGGCGGGCAGCAGTTCGACGGTCTCGCCCTCCACGCCCAGCAACAGCGGGGCGGTCGCCGGGTCCTCCAGCGCCGATTCCAGCCGGTTGACCGCCGTCTGGATGGTGGTGCCGCCGATGTCGTGACCCAGCACCGTGGTGCCCTTGGGCACGTCGTCCTGGTCGAGGAGCAGCCCGGCGCCGTAGGCCACGACGAGGAGACCGACGACGCCCACGAGGGCCAGGACCAGCAGCTTGCCGCCCCGCCCTCGGCGGGGCTCGTCGTCGTACTCCTCGTACTCCTCGTAGTACTCGTCGGCGTCGGCCTCGTGGTCCGCGGCCCGCTCGCCGTAGCCGGTGCCGTAGGAGGGCGCCGGAAAGCCCGGGGCCGGATCGGTCGCGCCGTGGTGGACGCCACCCGTCGAGCCGGTGCCGAAGGGCTCCGGGAGCCGGGGCATGGCCTCGGTCGCCTCGGAGTCGCGGGACAGCCAACCGGTGGTGGCGCCGTGCCCGAGGGGGCGTTCCGGCGGCGAGCCGGCCGGGTCCATCGGGGAGCCGACCGGCTCGCCGGGCACCGGGTGATCGTCGGAGGCGGTGGGGATCCCGCCGGGCGGGGTGCCCGGATCCCCGGGACCGTCGGGCAAAGGCTCCATCGACCCGGTGCCCGGGCCGGTGGTGGGGCCTGTGGGCTGCCGCAGCGCGGCACCGTTGTCCCGGCGGGGAAGCGGCGGCACCGGGCCGGTGGACGCCTCCCCCGTCGGGGTCGGGTCGACCATCGGCGCGGGGAGCGTGCCCGTCGCGGCGGTGGCCGTGGGCGGG
>NZ_VKHT01000591.1 GCF_014141535.1 Streptomyces alkaliphilus
GTGGTGCTCATGGGGTTTCGCGAAGCCCTTTCCGGAAAGTCGGGGTATACGGGAGAAGTGGGCGAATGGTGAACCGGTTCGGCACGGGTCGGGGGGCGGGGGCGCCCCCCGACCGGCGCGGTTCAGCCGGCGAACCAGCGCACCGGGGCCGGGCGCAGGTTCTCGTAGACGTGCTTGGTCTCGCGGTACTCGGCCAGGCCCGAGAGCCCCAGCTCCCGACCGACGCCGGAGCGCCCGAAGCCGCCCCACTCGGCCTGTGGCAGGTAGGGGTGGTAGTCGTTGATCCACACCGTGCCGTGCCGCATCCGACCGGCCACCCGGCGCGCGCGTGCGGTGTCGGCGGAGAAGACGGCGCCGGCCAGGCCGTACTCGGTGTCGTTGGCGAGTTCCACGGCCTCCCGCTCGGTGCGGAAGGTCTCCACGGTGAGGATCGGGGCGAACAACTCCTCCCGGATCACCCGCATCTCCCGCCGGCACCCGTCCAGCACGGTGGGGCGGTGGAACCAGCCGTTCTCCGGGATCAGCGCGTCGGGCTCCGGTCGTTCGCCGCCGCAGCGCAGCACCGCTCCCTCGGCCAGCGCGGAGGCCACGTACTCCTCGGTGCGCTCCAGTTGACGGGCGGAGACCAGTGCCCCGCACTCGACGCCGGGCGCGGTGCCCCGGCCCAGGCGGATGCGGTCGGCGCGGGCGGCCAGTTCGGTGACGAACCGCTCGCGCACCGACTCCTCGATGATCAGTCGGCTGCCGGCCGAGCAGACCTGACCGCTGTGGATGAAGGCGGCGTTGAGCGCCTGGTCCACGGCGGTGTCGAAGCCCTCGTCGGTCGCGCAGGCGTCGGCGAAGACGACATTGGGGTTCTTGCCCCCCAGCTCCAGGGCGACCTTCTTGACGGTCGGCGCGGCTGCGGCGGCCACGGCGGTGCCGGAGACCACGCCTCCGGTGAAGGAGACCAGGTCGACGTCCGGGTGCTCGGCCAGTCGGGCGCCGACGGGGGCGCCGGCACCGGTGACCAGGTTGGCGACGCCGGAGGGCAGGCCCGCCTCGGTCAGCAGCCGGACCAGGTGGATCGTGGACAGCGGGGTCAGTTCGCTGGGCTTGACGACGAAGGTGTTGCCGGCGGCGAGGGCCGGGGCGATCTTCCAACTGGCCTGGAGCAGCGGGTAGTTCCAGGGGGTGATGAGGGCGCACACGCCGACCGGCTCGTGGACCACGACGCTGTGCACATCGGGGGAGCCGGCGTCCACGACCCGACCGCCGCCCTCGTTGACCACGAGGTCGGCGAACCAGCGGAAGGCGGCGGTGACGTCGTCCACGTCGATCCGGGCCTCGGCGAGGGTCTTGCCGGTGTCGCGGGACTCGGTGCGGGCGATCTCCTCGCGGTCGCGCTGCAACAGGTCCGCGGTGCGGCGCAGCACGGCGGCGCGGTCGGCGATGGAGGTGCCCGGCCAACTGCCGGAGTCGAAGGCCGCGCGGGCCGCCGCGACGGCCGCGTCCGCGTCGGCGGTCCCGCCCTCGGCGACCACGGCGAGGGGGGAGGCGTCCGCCGGGTCGAGGATCTCCCGGGTTCCGCCGTCGGCGGCGGTTCGCCACTGCCCGGATATGTGGATGCTCTCGATGGCCGACACGTGCTGCCCTCTCCTCGCGCGTGTGCGTGACGCGCGTCACCGCCTGTGGTCCCGCCGGGGTGGGGCGGGCGATCTTCCGAGCCCGCGGACGGCCGATGGCCTCGGTCGAGCGGGACACGAGGTCCGGTCATGCCCGTTCCGCGGCCGGCCATGTCCACCGATGCGCAAAAGTGATGGCTGTCACCGTTGAATGTGACCATCGACGATCTGTCAATGGTGCGAAAGTGCGCCAAAGGGAATTTTTCCCATGCCCGTGGTGGCGTGTTCATGTGCATGGCAGTCGTTCCGCACGTTTCGAACACGTCACGGACACGTCGCCTCCGCATCACGGATGATTTCCCGTCATGTCCGCACCCATCACCCCATGCGAAACGACCCCCGGTGGGCGATGCCACCGGGGGCCGACGATGAATCCGGACCGAACCGGGCCGGGGAACCCAACCGATCGGAACACGATCGGGGTCGGGACGGGGTCCGGGGTCGTGAAGCGGGTGTGACGGGCGTGAGGGGCGTGAGGGGTCAGAGCAGACCCAGGCCGCGCACCGCCTCGCGCTCCTCGGCCAGCTCGTTCACCGAGGCGTCGATCCGGGTCCGGGAGAACTCGTTGATCTCCAGCCCCTGCACGATCTCGTAACGGCCGTCACGGCAGGTCACCGGGAAGGAGGAGATCAGGCCCTCCGGCACGCCGTAGGAACCGTCGGACGGGATCGCCATGGAGGTCCAGTCGCCCTCCGCGGTGCCGTTCACCCAGGTGTGGACATGGTCCACGGCGGCGTTGGCCGCGGAGGCCGCGGAGGAGGCCCCGCGCGCCTCGATGATCGCCGCGCCGCGCTTGGCGACGGTCGGGATGAACTCCTCGGCCAGCCAGGTCTCGTCGTTCACCGTCTCGGCGGCGTTCTTGCCCGCCACCTCCGCGTGGAAGATGTCCGGGTACTGGGTGGCGGAGTGGTTGCCCCAGATGGTCAGGCGACGGATCTCCGACACCGGCGCCCCGGTCTTCTTCGACAGCTGGGTCAGCGCGCGGTTGTGGTCCAGGCGGGTCATCGCGGTGAAGCGCTCGGCCGGGACGTCCGGCGCGGCGGCCTGCGCGATCAGCGCGTTGGTGTTCGCCGGGTTGCCCACCACCAGGACGCGCACGTCGTCCACGGCGTGGTCGTTGATGGCACGGCCCTGCGGCTTGAAGATGCCGCCGTTGGCCTCGAGCAGGTCGCCGCGCTCCATGCCCTTGGTGCGGGGACGGGCGCCGACCAGCAGCGCCACGTTCGTGCCGGCGAAGGCGACGTTCGGGTCGTCGCTGATGTCGATGCCCGACAGCAGCGGGAAGGCACAGTCGTCCAGCTCCATGGCGGTGCCCTCGGCGGCCTTCAGCGCCGGGGTGATCTCCAGGAGGTTCAGCTTCACCGGTACGTCCGGACCCAGCAGCTGACCGGAGGCGATGCGGAAGAGCAGGGCGTAGCCGATCTGGCCGGCGGCGCCGGTGACGGTCACGGTGACGGGGGTGCGGGACGCGGTGGACATGGGTGGGTCTCCCGTTGGTCGGACGACGACGGCCGGTCCCCGAGCAGAGGAACACGCTGAGTTCTCTCCACGTCAAGAGACCTCCAGCAGCCTAGCGGACCGCCCCCGGGCGCCCCCTCCGGGCGCGGCCGGGACCGCCCCGATCGATCCCGACTCGAT
>NZ_VKHT01000592.1 GCF_014141535.1 Streptomyces alkaliphilus
TCCCGACACAAGGGGAACGCCCCCGCCCCCGACCTTCCCTTCCGGGGAGCCGAACGGACGAACCGACGGGCCGAAACCACCGCGGGGGCCCCGGGACGCGACGCGGCCCCGACGCCGTTCGGTCGGAACGGGACGCCGGGGCCGGGTGCCGGATCGGGGGTGGATCGGCACGACCAACGCGGGGAGGCTCAGCCCGCGACCGGGGCGTCGGTGACCTCGCCGCCGACCCGGTGCACCCGCACCAGGTTGGTCGTGCCGGCCACCCCCGGCGGCGACCCGGCGGTCATCACCACCGTCTCCCCCGGCTCGCAGACCCCCCGGCGCAACAGTTCCCCGTCGAGCATGTCGGCCATGGCATCGGTGGAGTCCACCGTCGGCACCAGGTGTGCCTCGACCCCCCAGGTCAGGGCCAACTGATTACGGGTGGCGGGGTCCGGGGTGAAGGCGACCACCGGAATCGGGGACCGGTAGCGGGAGAGCCGGCGCACGGTGTCCCCGGACTGGGTGAAGGCGACCATCAGGCGGGCGTCGAGGAAGTCGCCGATCTCGGCCGCAGCCCTGGCCACCGCCCCGCCCCGGGTGTGCGGCTTGGTCGCCTCCGTGAGGGGCTGGAGCCCTCCGGAGAGCATCTCCTCCTCGGCCGCCTCCACGATCCGTCCCATGGTGCGGACCGTCTCCACCGGATAGCGGCCCACGCTGGTCTCGCCGGAGAGCATCACCGCGTCGGTGCCGTCCATGACGGCGTTGGCGACGTCGGACGCCTCCGCGCGGGTGGGGCGGGAGGAGTCGATCATGGAGTCGAGCATCTGGGTGGCCACGATCACCGGCTTGGCGTTGCGCCGGGCCAGGGCGACCGCCCGCTTCTGCACCAGCGGCACATCCTCCAGCGGCAGTTCCACGCCCAGGTCGCCGCGGGCGACCATGATGCCGTCGAAGGCGTCCACGACGTCCCGGAGGTTCTCCACCGCCTGCGGCTTCTCCACCTTCGCGATGACCGGCAGGAAACGCCCCTCCTCGGCCATCACCCGGTGGACGTCCTTGATGTCGTCACCGCTCCGCACGAAGGACAGCGCGATCATGTCCGCGCCCGTGCGCAGCGCCCAGCGCAGGTCCTCGATGTCCTTGCGGGAGAGGGCGGGCACCGAGACGGCGACCCCCGGCAGGTTGAGGCCCTTGTGGTCGGAGACCACGCCGCCCTCCACGACGAGGGTGCGCACCCGGGGCCCGTCGACGGCGAGGACCTCCAGGGCGACCCGCCCGTCGTCGACCAGGACGCGCTCCCCCACCGTGACGTCACCGGGGAGACCGGCGTGAGTGGTGCCGCAACGCCGCTGATCCCCGACGACATCTTCCGTGGTGATGATGAATTCGTCCCCGTTTTCGAGGACCACGGGCCCTTCCCCGAAAGCACCCAGCCGGATCTTCGGACCCTGGAGATCGGCGAGAATTCCGACGGTGCGCCCGGATTCCCCGGCCGCGCGACGAACGCGGCGAAAGCGCTGTTCGTGCTCTTCGTGGGCGCCATGACTGAGATTGAGGCGGGCTACATCCATTCCGGCCTCGACCAGCCCCGCGATGTGCTCGTACGAGTCCGACGCGGGCCCAAGTGTGCATACGATTTTGGCTCGGCGCATGCTGTCAACCCTATGCATTACCGTCGGGTAGGGATCCGTCGGAAGACGTCATTTCCACGACCTTCCGGTGACAAATGCGCGGCGACCCGTCGACACTTCATGAATGTGCACGGGCGCGCTCTCATGAGCGCTCCCCGGGGGTGACGCGCCGTTCCGGCGTGCGATCCCCGCCGGTCCCCGGGAAGCCCCCGGGTTCACCCGGATCCGGCGGGGTCGGCGGATCCGGCGGCGTCGGGTACCGGTCCACCGCGCGGTCCCGGCAGGGAGGCGGCGGAGGGCGTTCCGGTCGGCCGCGGCGCATCGGCCGCACCGCGTACCGCGCCGAAGGTGGTGAAGGCGGTCCTGGCGGGCAGCGGATACCGTTCCCGACCCGCCACCCCGTTGATCACGGTGGCCGCCCGATGTGCCATCAGCCCCAGGTCGGGGGTACCGACACCATGGGTGTGCCGCTCCGCGCCGGCGGAGAACACGGCACCCGGCGCCCCGTCGGAGAGTTCGACGCGATGATCCGCCCCGATCACCGGCCGGCCGGCCGCGTCCCGCCGCACCGCCTCCCCCAACCCGGCCAGCAGCGCCTCGACGGAACGTTCCCGGTAGCCGGTGGCCGCCACCACGGCATCGGTGGTCAACGAGGAGTCCACTCCCTGTTCCGCGTGGTGCAGCTCCAGTCGGAGCCGTCCGGAGCCCAGGGGTTCGACCGTCCGCACCTCCACGCCGGGGGTCAGCACCACCTGCGGCCACGCGTCATCCGGAAGTGCCAGGTCGTGGTGGTAGAGCTCGTCGTGGAGGGCGGCCAGGGTCTCGTGGTCGACGGCCTTGTGGAGCTGCCACTGGCGGGCCACCAGGGCGTCCCGGGTCGTCTCGGGCAGGCTGTGGAAATAGCGCGTGTAGTCGGGGGTGAAGTGTTCGAGCCCCAGCTTGCTGTACTCCATCGGCGCGAAGGCGGGCGAGCGCGTGAGCCAGTGCAGCCCCTCCCGCCCCGCGGGGCGGCGGCGCAGCAGGTCCAGCAGGACCTCCGCCCCCGACTGTCCGGAGCCGATCACCGTGACGTGCCGGGCGCGGAGCAACCGCTCGCGATGGTCCAGGTACTCCGCCGAGTGCAGCACCGGCGCCCCGTCCCGCTCGGCGGCGAGCCGCAGCGGCGCCGGGAGGTGGGGGGCGGTGCCGAGGCCGAGCACGACGTTGCGGGTCCGCACCCACCCGGCGGCCTCCCCGCCGACCCCCCCGGGGGTGCCGGTCGGGGTGATCCGGACCGCGAGGAGACCGTCGGGCTCGCGTCTCATCCCCTCGGCCCGCAGGCCGAAACGGAGGTTCGGCAGGCGCTCGGCCGCCCAGCGGCAGTACGCCTCGTACTCCACCCGGGGGATGTGGAAGCGTTCGGCGAAGTAGAAGGGGAAGAGCCGGCCGCGCTCCCGCAGCCAGTTCAGGAAGCTCCACCGGCTGGTCGGGTCCACCAGGGTGACCAGGTCGGCGAGGAAGGGTACCTGGAGGGTGGCCTCCTCGATGAGCAGGCCGGGGTGCCAACGGAAGGCCGGACGCTCCTCGACGCAGGCGACCCTCAGGTCGGGGAGCCCGTCGGCGAGGGCGGCGAGGGCCAGGTTGGCGGGACCGACGCCGATGCCGAGCAGGTCCAACGGCTCCTCGCCGGGGCCGGTGGGCAACG
>NZ_VKHT01000593.1 GCF_014141535.1 Streptomyces alkaliphilus
GGTGGGCTCGGGGGTGGTGCGTCCTCGGGTGCGTCTCATCGGGGGCGGCTCCTGGTGTCGACCCGTTGGGCGGTGGCCATGTCCGTTGTCCGTGCGCGGCCGGGAGCCCCCTGGAGTGGGAGCGCTCCCAAGCCATGGGGACTCTCTCCTCGGAGCGGTTCGACGTCAAGACGCCGGACGGGAAACCCCGGGAATGCCCGGGAACCCCCGGGAAGCAACGGGAGCCACGGGGTGCGACGACTCCCGCCGACCCTGGCCACGGTCCGTCGAACGACATATGTTGAGAACATGAGTCGGACGAGCGAGCGCGCCCTGCAGGAACCCACCCTTCTGGTGCTGACCGCCCTGGCGGACGAGCCGCGGCACGGGTACGCCATCACCCGCGAGGTGAAGACCCTCTCCGACGGCCGGGTGGTCCTGCGCACCGGGACCCTCTACGGCGCCCTCGACCGCCTGCTGAGGGACGGTCTGATCGAGGTCTCCCGCGAGGAGATCGTGGACGGGCGGGCCCGCAAGGTCTACGCCCTGGCCGCGCCCGGACGGGAGAGGTTGGCGGTCGAGGCGGAGCGCCTGGCGGCGACGGCCCGGGAGGCGCGTCGACGACTGGAGGCATCCGGCCCGGCGGGGGCCCCGGCGTGATCGAACGACTCCTGCTCCTGTACCCGCGCCGGTACCGCTCCGAGTACGGCGAGGAGATCCTCGCCGTCCACCGGGAGGCTACGGCGCAGGCGCCTCCCCTGGACCGGTTCCGGGAGGCGGCGGACATCACCGCCCACGCGGCGCGGATGAGGCTGGGCGTGGACTCCGCCTCCCCGCCGGACGGTTCCTGGCCGACGCCGCGCCGTTCGTCGTGGCCGCGGCGGCGGCCGGCAGCGGGATGCACCTGAGCGAGTGGTATGCCTCGGTGGTCGCCTCCCCCGCCCCGCTGATGCTCTTCCTCGACGCCTGGAGCGCTCTCCTGCTCGCCGCCGCGCTGATCGTGGTGGGGGCGATCACGGCCCTGACCGGGCGGTGGCGCGCGGGCGCGACCGCGGTCGTCCTCGGCTCGCTGGGCTGGGCCGTGGCGGCGGCGATCGGGGGGGCCGGCGTCGGGCACGTGGTGGCGACCCCCGCCATGGCGCTGCTCACGGCCCTGCTGGTGTAGGCCGTCCCGCCCGACACCGCGCCGACCCCCGACGCGTGCGCGGTGGCCGTCGCCGTGTGGCTTCCCATGACCACCCTGGACGCCGAAATCCTGCCGTTCGGCACCGATTACGGCGCCTGGCCCCTGTTGGTGACGGCGATCACCGCCCTGCTGTGGGCCCTGCGCACGAGGTCCCGGGGGGCGCGGGAGACGGCCGTCATGGCCGCGGCCTCCCTCCCGCTGATCGCCCCCGCGTACCCGACGGCGTGGGGCCACCCGCTCCCGGTTCTGGCGATGACGGTCGAGGTGTCCCGGTGGGCGGGCCCGCCCGGGGGATCACCACCCCCGGCTAGGCCGTGCCCACCGCGACCGATGGCCGGCCGGGGGCCGCCGGGTGATCCCGGGGGGCACCGGCGCTCCCGGCCCGGCCCCGCCTCACCCGCCCGGGATGTCCGGGACGTCCGGGACGTCCGGGACGTCCGGCGGCGGGCCGGCGATCAGCGCGGTCAGGGTGTCGCGGGTCCAGCGCCCGGCGACGCCGGGGGACCCCACCAGCGCCTCGGCGGTCCGCTCCGCGTCCCACCCGTTGGCCTCCCGCAGGCCGACGCCGATCCGCCACAGGTAGGCGGGGGCCGGTGCCACCGCCGGGACCTCGTCGGAGCGCCACGGCGCGGTGAAGGTCACGACCGGGAGGCCGTCCAACTCGCCGGTGAGGACGAGCGTCTCGTACCGGCCGGGGCCGACCCGCAGTCGGCCGGCCGACAACAGGGCGGGAAGGTCCGGCGCGGGTTCCGTGCCCGGTTCGCGGTACATCTCCTGGGCCAGCAGGTCCGCGAACTGACCGGGCCGCAGCAGGTGGGCGCGGGCCGCGGTGGGACCGGGGGTGTCGGGGTCGTAGAAGGCCCGGCCGCCCCGCCACACCGGGGAGGTGGTGGCGAAGTACAGCGAGCCGGGCAACCACAGCGGCGCGCTCCGCTCCGGTGGCCGGGGGTCGCGGCAGCCGGGGTACTCGCGCCCGCCGTCCGGGTGAACCCCGCCGCGCAGGTAGAGGGCCAGGCGGGCGGGGTGGGTGTTGGAGCCGTAGGCCGCGTACCAGAGCCGCTGCACGGCGCTCACCGCCCGTGGCCCGGACGGTGGGCACCGGTGCCGTGAGGACCGGTGGGCGGGGAACAGCGCCGGTGGGAGCGGATGGGGACGGACACGGGGGTCTCCGGGACGCTGACGAAGGGTACGCGGCACGCGCGCGATGTCGTGCCGGCGCCTCCCCGACCGGTACCCCTCCACCCGGCGGGGAATCCCCGGGCCAACCGGAAACGCGCGTTCCGCGTCCGTTCATCCGGGGCGTGGCATCATCGGCCCCGCGCCACGGGGCCGCGCGCCCGCGTGACCCGCCGCGCGCCGTGTACCGTCCGTCACCGCGCCTCCCCGGCGCGTCGCCCGAGCCGCCTCGAGGAGAACGAACGCCGTGCGCAGCGTCACCACCGAGATCGAGATTCCCGCCCCGCCGGAGGACGTGTGGGAGGTGCTGCTGGACTTCTCCCGCTACGGCGAGTGGAACCCCTTCATCCGGGAGGCCGGGGGCCGGGCGGAACGCGGGGGCACCCTGACGCTGCGGATGCACCCCACCAAGGGGCGCCCCGTGAACTTCCGGCCCAAGGTCCTGGTCGCCGAGGTGGAGACGGAACTGCGTTGGCGGGGGAAGCTGCTGATGCCCGGTCTGTTCGACGGGGAACACCACTTCCTCCTCACCGATCTCGGCACCCCCGAGGACCCCGCCACCCGGCTGGTCCACGGCGAGACCTTCCGGGGGGTGCTGGTGCCGGTGCTGGGGATGGTGATCCGGAGGGCCGAGCACGACTTCCGGCTGCTGAACGAGGCGCTGGCCGAGCGGGCCGCGGCCCGGTACACCGAGCGGGTGGGCAGAGCCGTGCCCACCGTCGGTGACGGGGCGCCCGGCCCCGTGGGGCCCGTCGGCACCCGGCTCCCTTCCGAACCCGCGTCCGAAGAGGCGGACACCCCGGGTGAACCGACCGCCGGTGGCGACGGGGAGCCCCGGCGCGCCGACTGACCGGCGCCCCGCCCCGGGGGTGGGCTCGTCCTCCGGCCGGGGCGCACCGCTCCCGGCCGGAGGTGCGTCGCCGATCGGGGCGACGCCGGGGGCGGGAGG
>NZ_VKHT01000594.1 GCF_014141535.1 Streptomyces alkaliphilus
GGAACACCCGGGAGGCCGGCACGGGCCCGGGGGTCGCTCACCCCGGCGGGGAACGTCGCAGGACGGAGGAGAGCGCGCCGATGAGCTCCACCTGGTGGTCCGGGGTGACCGCCAGACGGTGCAGGGCCGCGCCGCACCGATCGCGTTCCTCCGAGATCGTCCGCCGCACGCATTCCTCCAGTAGTTCGCCGGCACGGCGACGCACCGAGGCGGCCCGGGCGGGGCCGATCAGGGCGGCCAGCGCCTCGGCGGCCGGGCGGGAGTCGCGTCCGCCCAGCAGCGCCACCGTCAACAGGGCGGACGCCTCACCCGCGTCACAGGGGGGCCGCTCCTCCCCCGGGGGCGGGGAGCGGCGGCGGACGACGACCCTCAGCGGGCCGGCCGCCAGTGCGGCGGCGGCCTCCTCCTCGGCCAGCTCCTCCAGACAGCGGCGGAGCCGGCGGACCGTCACACCCAGCCGTTCGCGGACCGACGGGAAGGGCTCGGCCTCCCGGGAAGGGGCCGCGGGCTCCCCCCGCCACGCGGAGACGGTCCGCTCGTCGGCGGCCACGACCGCCTCGGCGAGCAGTCCGGTGAGGCCGTCGACGAGGGAGTCGATCACCTCGTCGCTGCTGCTGTCGTCGGGAAAAGCCAGCCAGTGGGCCCGGGCCTGGCCGGTGAGCAGGTCACCGGCCTCCAGCCGGGCGCGCACCCGCTCCGCCGCATCCCGGTGGGCGGCGTTCAGCTCCCGGTCCAGCCGCCCCGCCGCTGCCGCCTGGGCCGCCGCCGCGGCGGCCAGCGCGCCGATCCGCGGGCGCAGGGCGCGCAGCGTGCCGATCGCGGTGCCGGAGGCGGCCACCGCGCGGGCGGCGGGGTCCCGGGCCCGGGCGGCCAGCCACTCGCGCAGCGGGGCGACGGCGCTGGCCGGCAGCACCCCGTACCCGCCCCTGGCGGACTCCGGGAGTTCGGGCACGGTGAAGCGGGGGATCGAGCCGAGACCGGCGCGTTCCAGCAGGGCGGCGTAGTGCCGGGAGATCTCGGGGGCGTGCTGATGCGGCACCCGGGCCAGGACGGTGGCCAGGACGACGCGGGCGTCCCGGGCGCTGCGCAGCAGGTTCCAGGGGACGGCGTCGGCGTACCGGGCGGCGGTGGTGACCAGTACCCAGACATCGGCGGCGCAGATCAGGTCGGCGGCCATGTCCCGGTTGCGGGCGATGAGGGAGTCGATGTCGGGCGGGTCGAGGAGGGCGAGGCCGGGCGGCAGGGATCGGGTGGTCTCCACGGCGAGGGCGGGCCGACCGTCCTCGGCGTGCGACGGCGGGGGCATCGGTGCCTGCTCGTCGTCCTCCTGACGGGGCATCCACACCCGACCGAACTGCGGGAGCACCCTGGGGCCCGCGAACCAGTGGTGGTCGTCCGGGTGGCAGACCAGGACCGGGGTGCGGGTGGTGGGCCTGAGGACACCGGCCTCGGAGACCCGGCGGCCGACCAGGGAATTGACCAGGGTGGACTTGCCCGCGCCGGTGGAGCCGCCGATGACGGCCAACAGCGGGGCGTCCGGCTCGCGCACCCGGGGCACCAGGTAACCGTCGAGTTGGGCGAGGAGTTCCGCGCGCGAACGCCGGGCCCGCTCGGCCCCGGGAAGGGCCAGCGGGAAGCGCGCCGCGGCGACGCGTTCCCGCAGTGCGGTCAGCGCCTCCACCAGTTCGGGCCGTGCCTCCAAGATCGCCACATGCGAAGAATGCCCAATTTTGGGCGAATTATGAAGCATATTCGGCGGAACGCGCCCGAATCCGTGCAACCGACCGCTCTCACCGGCATAACGAGTGCGCAACACCCCCGGCCGGCGGCGTCCAAATCGCTGCACCGCCGACGGCCGCCCGGGATCATCGGGGCTGCTTCACCGGATCTCCACACCCGCGTGTGGTGGTGCGGCACGGCCGCAGCCCGGACACATCCCCCGGAGCCCTATCCTGTGCGCGCAGGGCCGGGGATCTCGTCCGCGACCGATATCGGCCCCCGTAGCTCAGTGGACAGAGCAGGTGCCTTCTAAGCACTTGGTCGCAGGTTCGAGTCCTGCCGGGGGCGCCATCGGCCCACTGCCGAACGGATCGCGTTTCCACGGACCGGACGGCCCTTTCCATCCCTCCGGAGCCGCCGGGACCCACCGCCCTTCCGGAGCCGGGAGTCCGGTGGGTGCCGGCCGAAACGGGGCGCCGGCGGCCGACCGCGACCATGCCTTCCCGGCACCCCACCCCGATCTTCACCCGTGGGGAGGAAAGCCGTGTCCGTCGAGGGGCGAGGGTGCGAGGTGAGGGTTCCCCGGGCGTTCGCCGAGGCGACGATCCGGCGCGAGGGTCCACCGGGCGAGGCGTGGGTCCACCGGCTGCCGGCCCCCGTCGCCGACCTGCTGCGGACGTGGAACCTCACGGTCGACGGGCCGGGCCGAAGACGGCCCGCACGGGTTCACTCCCGCTCCCGGACGATCGCGAGGGAGGTCTCACCGCTCTCCCCCGGGACCGGAGCCCGGCAGATTTCGGAAGTGCCGGTTCACGCCCTCGCCACGTGCACGGCCATACCGGCGAGCACGGTCCCCATCACGTACCGCTGCAAGCGCAGCCAGGTGGGGCGACTCCGCAGGAAGGAGGAGACGGAACCGGCGGTGACCGCGATGAGACCGTTCACCGTCACCGCGATCGTGATCTGGATGAGCCCGAGAAGGAGACTCTGCACGGCCACGGAACCCCGTCCCGGATCGATGAACTGCGGCAGGACGGACACGTAGAGGATGGCGATCTTGGGATTGAGCAGATTGGTGACCAGCCCCATGGTGAAGAGCTTCCGTGGCCGGTCGGGAGGCAGCGGGCGGGGGTCGAGGGCCGAGGTGCCGCCCGGCCGGAGCATGGTCCAGGCAAGGTGGGCGAGGTAGAGCGCGCCCGCGATCTTGACCGCCGTGTAGGCGGCCGGCACATGGGCGAAGAGGGTGGCGATCCCCGCGGCGGCGGCGATCAGGTACACGAGGAAGCCGGTGGCCACGCCCAGCAGGGAGATCAACCCGGCCCGACGCCCCTGAACCACCGAACGCGAGACCAGGTAGACCATGTTCGGGCCGGGCGTCAGGACAAGTCCCAGGGCGAGGAGGGACATTCCGATCACTGCCGATGTGCTGATCAACTCTGTTCACGCCCCTCTCGACGGTCCGGCTCACCGCCGATCCCGGACATCGGTGAAGCGGGACCGCCGTATACGACGCTCCCGGAAGGACCGCCCCGGGAATCGGGACACCCCACCCCCGCCGCGCCCCTC
>NZ_VKHT01000595.1 GCF_014141535.1 Streptomyces alkaliphilus
CCCCATGGGACGTGGCGGGGCCCGCCGGGGGTTCCCGGCGGGCCCCGCCTCCTCGCGACCCTGCCGTGGTTCGGGGTCACTGCGGAGCCCGTTCCACTCCCTTCCCACTCTCCCCCGGGAACGGGGGTCCGGCATCCCGGGGGAGCAGGGTGCCGGCATACCGGTCGGTGCACGTACCATCCGCCCCATGGGTGCGACGGACGGCGACAAGGGTGACGGCGGGACCGGGCGGACGACGGAGGCGGGCGGCGGCGCGACCGATGTAACCGGCACGACCGGCGCGACCGGCGCGGGGTCGTCCCCGGCCGGAGGGCAGTGGTTCCCGCCGGAGTGGGCCGGGCGGATCCGCGCGCTGTGGGCCGGTGAGCTGGTGCCGCCGGAGCCGCGCCGGGCGGCGACGGTGATGCTGCTGCGCGACGGCCCGTTCGGCGGGGCGCCGGTGGAGGTGTACCTGCTGCGGAGGCGGGCGTCGATGGCGTTCGGGGCGGGCGCGCACGCGTACCCGGGTGGCGGGGTGGACCCGCGCGACGAGGAGTGGGACGACGCGGCGGGCTGGTCGGGCCCGGACCGTTCGCGCTGGGCGGCCCGGCTGGGGGTGTCGGAGTCGGTGGCGCAGAGCATCGTCTGCGCGGCGGTGCGGGAGACCTTCGAGGAGTCGGGGGTGCTGTTGGCGGGGCCGCACGGCGGCGGGGTGGTCGCCGACACCACCGGCGACGACTGGGAGGTGGACCGGCGGGCGCTGGTGGACCGGGAGCTGTCCTTCTCCGACTTCCTGGCCCGCCGGCGGTTGGTGCTGCGCAGCGAACTGCTGGCGCCGTGGACGCGGTGGATCACCCCGGAGTTCGAGAGCCGCCGCTACGACACCTGGTTCTTCGTCGCGGCGCTGCCGGTGGGACAGCGGGCGCGGAACGCCTCCACGGAGGCGGACCGCACGCTGTGGACGGCGCCGGGGGAGGCGTACGCCGGATATCGGCGCGGTGAGCTTTTGATGATGCCGCCCACCGCCGCGACCCTTCGGGAGCTGGCGGAGTCGGTGGGTTCGGCGGAGCCGGAGGCGGTGCGGACGGTGGCCGATGGTCGGGACCTGTCGCCGGTACTGGCGCGCACCCGCAGGGAGGACGGGCAGATCGTCATCCACTGGCCGGGGTACGAGGAGTTCGAGAAGCGGATGCCCGATCCGGACGCGGGCGGCGGAGCGGAGGAGCGGCGATGACGGAAGCGGCATCCGCGCCCGGACGACCCCGGGCCGGGACGATCGACGGGCCGGCGACGGAGCGCGCCACGTGCGTGCTGGCGCCCAACCCGTCGCCGATGACGCTGGACGGCACCAACACCTGGATCGTCGCCGAGCCGGACGGCCGGTCGGCGGTGGTGATCGACCCCGGTCCGTTGGACGAGGGGCACCTGCGGAAGGTGATCGCGGCGGTGGAGGAGGGCGGCCGGCGGGTCGCCCTGACCCTGCTCACGCACGGGCACGCGGACCACTCCGAGGGCGCGGCGCGGTTCGCGGAGCTGACGAGGTCCCCGGTGCGGGCCCTGGACCCGGCGTTCCTGTTGGGCGGTGAGGGCCTGACCGCCGGTCAGGCCGTGGAGGTGGACGGTCTGGTGCTGCGCGTGGTGGCCACCCCGGGGCACACGCGCGACTCGCTGTCCTTCCACATACCCGCCGACGGCGCGGTGCTGACGGGGGACACGGTCCTGGGCCGGGGCACCACGATGGTCAGCCATCCCGACGGTGACCTGGGGGACTACCTGGACTCGCTGCGCCGGCTGCGGTCGATGACGGTGGACGACGGGGTGGGGACGGTGCTGCCGGGCCACGGCCCGGTGCTGCGGGACGCGCAGGGCGCCATCGACTACTACCTCGTGCACCGGGCCAAGCGGCTGGCGGAGGTGGAGACGGCCGTGGAGGACGGGGTGCGCACGCCGGCGGAGGTGGTGGCGCGGGTGTACGCGGACGTGGACCGCACGTTGTGGCCGGCGGCCGAGCAGTCGGTGCGGGCGCAGTTGGAGTACCTGCGGGGGCACGGCCTGATCGAGTGAGCCCCGGCCCCCGCGGGGGAGTCCTCGATGGGGGAGCCGGGCCGGTGGAACGCCCGAGGGGGCCCGGGCGTCCGGGCCCCCTCGGGGAGGTTCGTGACCCCGTCGGCCGGTGGGGTCGGGCGGCCCCGGTGGGGTCAGCGGCTGCGGCGGGCCAGGCGCTCGATGTCGAGCAGGATGACCGCGCGGGCCTCCAGGCGCAGCCAGCCGCGCGCCGCGAAGTCGGCGAGGGCCTTGTTGACGGTCTCCCGGGAGGCGCCGACCAGCTGTGCCAGCTCCTCCTGGGTGAGGTCGTGCACCACGTGGATGCCCTCCTCCGACTGCACGCCGAAGCGGCGGGAGAGGTCCAGCAGCGCCTTGGCGACCCGGCCCGGCACGTCGGAGAAGACCAGGTCGGACATGTTGTCGTTGGTGCGGCGCAGGCGGCGGGCTACGGCGCGCAGCAGGGCGCCGGCGACCTCGGGCCGGGCGTTGAGCCAGGGCTGGAGGTCGGCGTGGCCCAGACCCAGCAGGCGGGACTCGGTCACGGCGGTGGCCGTGGCGGTGCGCGGTCCCGGGTCGAACAGGGACAGTTCACCGATCAGCTCGCCGGCGCCGAGGACGGCGAGCATGTTCTCCCGGCCGTCGGCGGAGGTGCGGTGCAGCTTGATCTTGCCCTCGGTGACGACGTAGAGCCGGTCGCCCTGATCGCCCTCGTGGAACAGCGCCTCGCCGCGCGAGAGCGTCGTCTCGGTCATGGAGGCGCGCAGTTCGGCCGCCTGCTCGTCGTCGAGCGCCGCGAAGAGCGGTGCGCGCCGCAGAACGTCGTCCACGAGTTCTCTCTCCCTGTCGGCCGTCGGCTCCGATCGGCGCTCCGCCGGTCGGTTGTCCGGATGTCGTCCCGGCCATCATGCCGGACGGTACATCCTTTCCGCCGGGCGACAAGTCTGACGTACCACGGCCGGTCGGGGCGTGCCAGGGGGCCGTTCGGGCTCCCCGGCGTACCCCGCGGGGGTGATTCGGGCGGTGAGGGGTGCCGTTCCACCGGTGGTTACCGGCCGGTCGGCTCCCCGGGGTCGGTCGCGCCGGCGCGCGGGAGGCCGGACGGCGACGGTGTTCGATTTCCGGGGTGTTCGCCCGGGGCGAACACCCCGGGTGCCTGCGCTGTGCGCCGGCCTCTGCCCGGGTGTCGCTTCGCACACTCCCCGCTCCGCTCCTCCTCGTGTCCCCCTCGTGCCGTCGTGTTCTCCCCGTCCCC
>NZ_VKHT01000596.1 GCF_014141535.1 Streptomyces alkaliphilus
GTCCTCCCCCCGAGCAGCCGCAGCGCCCCGGCGACCCGGCCGGCCCGCCGCGCCCCGCCGTCGGCATCCCCGAACAACACCCCTGACGCGGCGTTCGGAGCCCCTCGGGAACCGGGCGTCCCGCCGCTGTCCGACCCGTGCCCCACAATGGACCCACCGGACGACACCGGACACCGTCGGGCCGCGGTCCGCCCGGCGGTCGACCGGCCCGGGAAAAGCGGGCCCGCGAGGGCCGGACGAGGATCGGAAAGGGGGCCGGAGCCGTGCCGGTGTGGGACGACCTGGTGGGGCAGGACCGGGTGAGCGAGCAGCTCCTCGCCGCCGCCCGTGACGCCGACGCCTTCGTCACCGCGGTCGAGCGCGGCGAGGAGCCCGCCCTCAGCGGCTCCGCCATGACCCACGCCTGGCTGTTCACCGGGCCCCCCGGCTGCGGCCGCGCCACGGCCGCCCGCGCCTTCGCCGCCGCCCTCCAGTGCCGCAGCCCCGACCGCGCCCTGGGCGGCACCCCCGGCTGCGGCTTCTGTGACGGCTGCCACACCACCCTCGTCGGCACGCACGCCGATGTGGAGGCCGTCCGCACCGAGGTCCTCACCATCGGCGTCGGCGAGACCCGCGACCTCATCCGCCGCGCCCAGCTCTCCCCGGCCGGCGGGCGCTGGCAGGTCATCCTCCTGGAGGACGCCGACCGCCTCACCGAGGGTGCCGGCAACGTCCTCCTCAAGGCCGTCGAGGAACCCGCACCCCGCACCGTGTGGCTGCTGTGCGCGCCCTCCATCGAGGACGTCCTGCCCACCATCCGCTCCCGCTGCCGGCTGCTTTCGCTGCGCACCCCGCCCGTGGACGCCGTCGCCGACCTCCTCACCCGCCGCGACGGCATCCACCCCGAGACCGCCGCCGCCGCGGCCCGCGCCACCGGCGGACACATCGACCGCGCCCGCCGGCTGGCCACCGACGAACGCGCCCGGGCCCGTCGCGACGCCGTCCTCGCCATCCCCGCCCGGCTCGACGACGTCGGCGCCTGTCTGCGCGCCGCCCAACAACTCGTCGACACCGCCGCCGAGGACGCCAAACAGCTCGCCGCGGAGCTCGACGAGAAGGAGACCGAGGAACTGCGCGCAGCCCTGGGCGCCGCCGAGGGCAAGCGCCTGCCGCGCGGTACCGCCGGAGCCATGAAGGAGCTGGAGGAGCGGCAGAAGCGCCGTGCCACCCGCACCCAGCGCGACACCCTCGACCTCGCCCTCACCGAACTCACCGGCTTCTACCGCGACGTCCTCGCCCATCAGTTCGGCACCGACATCGCCGTCGGCGCCGGCCCCGCCGACACCGTCGCCCGTCTCGCGGCCACCTCCCGACCCGAACAGACGCTGCGCCGCATCGAGGCCATCCTGGAGTGCCGCCGCGCCCTGGACCGAAATGTCGCCCCGCTGCTCGCCGTGGAGGCCATGACCCTCACCCTGCGCGACCCCGTGCCCGCCCGCGCCCGAAGCTGATCGCCCGTCACTTTTTGTGATCTTCAAGGGGTTTGTCGGGCGAATCGGGGAGCGCCCCGGGTCCACCGGCCCAACCGGAGGCGCACCCTCCCCCGGTGGACGGTTAGGCTCCTCCCACACCACCGTTCACCTTTCGTCGGGGGAACCATGTCTGCCGCCCGCACGTCCCGTGCCCTCGCCGCCGCCCTCACCGCGACGGCGTTGCTGCTCACCGGCTGTACGGGCGCGTCCGACACCGCCCCGGACGACGCCCTCGGGGCCCCCGCCGGCCACACCAACGACATCACCGAGTCGACCGGCGGCCTCGACGACGTCCCCGAGGACCTGCTGCCCTATTACGAGCAGGAGATCACCTGGCGTGACTGCGGCGTCAGCGGCTACCAGTGCGCCACCCTCAACGCCCCCCTGGACCACGACGCCGTGGACCCGGCCGAGGACGTCCAACTCGCCGTCTCCCGCATCCGGGCGGTCGGCCCCGCCGAGGAACGCCTCGGCGCCCTGCTGGTCAACCCCGGCGGCCCCGGCTCCTCCGCCGTCGACTTCCTGCAGAACCACGCCGGCACCGGCTTCCCCGCCGAGGTCCGCGCCCGCTACGACATCGTCGCCGTCGATCCGCGCGGCACCGGCGGCAGCGAACCCGTCGAATGCCTCGACGACGCGGCCATGGACGCCTTCACCCTCGTCGACCGCACCCCCGACGACGACGCCGAGATCGACGCCCTGACCAACGCCCTCATCGACTTCGCCGAGAGCTGCCGGGAACGCTCCGGACGCCTGCTGGAACACATCTCCACCACCGAGGCCGCCCGTGACCTGGATCTGGTGCGGGCCGTCCTCGGGGAGGAGCGCCTGAACTACTACGGCGCCTCCTACGGCACCCACCTCGGCGCCGTCTACGCCGACCTCTTCCCCCACCGCTCCGGCCGGCTCGTCCTGGACGCCGGAGTGGATCCCCGCCTGGACACCCTCACCACCGACCTCATGCAGGCCGCGGGGTTCGAGGCCGCCCTGCACGAGTTCGTCATCGACTGCGTCGGACACGAGGACTGCCCCATCCTGTCGATCGACGACATCGCCGACCTCCTCGACGCCCTGGACGCCGAGCCCCTGCCCACCGGCGAGGACCGACCGCTGACCGAGTCCCTGGCCACCACCGCCATCGCCCGGGCCCTGTACAGCGAGACGGTCTGGCCCCGGCTGCGCGAGGCGCTGACCCCGGCCGTCGCGGTCGCCCTCGACATCGAGGAGCTCCGGACGGAGGACTTCGACGAGGGCGCGAGCGCCACCCCCGGCGCGCCACTGCTGCGCCTGGCCGACGAGTACCACCGCCGCGACGCGGTCGGCGCCTACGGCACCGTGAACTTCGCCTTCCCCGCCATCGGCTGCCTGGACCGCCCCGCCGACCTCACCACTCCCGAGGACGTGCTCGCGGCCCTGGACACCTTCGAGGAGATGGCCCCGACCTTCGGCCGCGACTTCGCCTGGTCCTCCCTGCTGTGCGGGGTGTGGCCGGTGGAGGCCACCGGGGAGCCGGGGCCGGTCCGGGCGGCGGGCGCCGACCCGATCCTGGTGATCGGCACCACCCGTGACCCGGCCACCCCGTACGCCTGGTCCGAGTCCCTGGCCGACCAGCTGGAGTCCGCCGTCCTGCTCACCCTCGACGGTGACGGTCACGGCGCCTACGGCACCGACGGGTGCGTGGACGCCGCCGTCAACGCCCACCTGATCGAGGACCTCCAGCCGGAGCCCGGCACAACCTGCCCCTGACCCCGCGCGACCCCACCC
>NZ_VKHT01000597.1 GCF_014141535.1 Streptomyces alkaliphilus
CGCCCCGCCTGTGGTGGGTGACGGGCGGCCCCCTGGCACGGCTGCCGCTGCACGCCGCCGGCCGGTACGACGGGCCGGCGGCCCGGGTGGTGTTCTCGACCGTGCCCTCGATCCGCTCACTGCTGCTCGCCCGGGAACGCGCGGCGGCCCGTCGCACGACGCCGGAACCCGCCGGAAGGAGGGATGGGGGCCGTCCCCGGAACGGCGTCGTGGTGGTGGGCGACGGAATGGACGCGGGATCGGCGCGGCTCCCGGGGCGGGAGATCGCCGCGGTGCGCGGTCTGCTGCCCGACGCGCCGGTGTTCGGCGGTCCGGGCACCGGCGATCCGCGGAACGATCCGCGGGAGGTCACCCGGGCCCTGCGCCACGCCGGCGTCGCCCACGCGGTTGGGGGTGTCGGCGGGAAGGCGCACCCGCTCGACGGCCGGGGCCCCCGGGTGGCGTACCTGTCCGAGTACGGCTCCCCGCCGACCACGGACGACGGGGGGATGACCGCGCCACCCCCGACGGTGAACCTGCACCTGGCGGGGGTGCCGTCGGTGGTGGGCCCGCTGTGGCCGTGGGCCGGGGACCCCGAGGAACCCGGGGAATCCGGAGGGGCCCGGGACACCGGCGACGGGCCGGTCCGGGTCGGCGCCGCGCCGTCCGCGCCCGGTGACTTCGCGGTCGAACTGGCCAGGGAGTTCCACCTGCGGCTGCGCCGCGCGGGGGCGGAAGGGAAGGGGAAGGGGGAGACGTTCCCCGACACCGCCCGCGTGCTGCACGCCGCGGTGCGGGCCGCCCGGCGGACCACGGGCGCCGGACCCTCCCGATGGGCCGCGCCGCACCACGTGGGGGTCTGAGCGGCCGTCACGGGGTCTCCGCGCGCCGCCGGGACCCCGTGACGGCGGAGCCGCTCCCGGCCGGCCCCGCCCGGGCCGCCGTCAGGCGGTGCGGTGGGAGAGGCGCCGCAGCCGGAAGGCCGCGACGATCTCCAACAGACCGAGGGCGATCAGCCAGCAACCGGCCACGACGGCGAGCACCAGCACGCTCTCGATGGGGAAGATCAGCAGGACCGCGCCGGCGAGGACGCTCAGCACACCCAACGCCACCGACCAACCGGCCCCGGGGCCGCCCGCCGTCGCGGCGGCCAGTTCGGCCCCGCCCCGGAACAGCCAACCGATGGCGATCCACAGGGCCAGCAACACCACCGACTGGGCGATGCTCCGGAAACAGAGCAGGCCGAGGATCACCGAGGCGGTGCCGCTGAGGAACAGCAGCCACCGGGTGCCGCCGGTGAAGCGCGGACCGAGGGCGTGGACGAACTGGACGATGCCGCTGACCAGCAGGTAGATGCCGAAGAGCACACCGAGGACGGCGACGGTGCGGCCCGGCCACACCAGGGCGATCACGCCGAGCGCGATGGTGCCCAGACCCAGTGCCAGGGCCGAGCCCCACCACGCCCCGGCCAATCGGCTCGCGAAGCCCCCCAGTTCGTACGGGCCGGGGGCGCCGGGCGGGGAACCACCCGGGCCGCCCGGTGGTGACCCACCGGAGGGGCGGTTCCCGAACTCCTCCCAGTGGGTCGCCCCGGCGGCGTCCGCCGGGCCGGAGGCGGGGTCGCGGCGACGGGCGCCGCCGCCGGGCCGGACATCGATCGCGGAGAGCGCGGTGGCTCCGGAGACTTCCGTTCGTGCCATGGAGTGCTCCCGGGGGTTGCTCGGGGATCCGGCCCCCTCCCGGCGGGTGCTTCGGACACGTCGGAAGCGTCGAGGACGCCCACGGATCCCCGGGGGCCGGACGGGTCGGGTGGGGACGGCGGCGCCGCGCCGTCGCCCCTCCGACCCCGTGAACTGCTCCCTCCGAGTGAAACCCGCCACGGGCGGTTCCGCACCCCGGGGAGCGGGTGTGCCGAACGGGGGGCGCGGCCCGATCGGGGTTCCGTCGGATCGGGGTTCCGTCGGATCGGCCGGTCAGTCGAACCAGCGGGCCACGGCCAGTTCGCCGGTCCGGGACGGGTCCTCCAGCAGGGCGGCCAGTTCGAACCGCCGAGACCAGCGACCGGCGGCCCGGGCCAGCCCGGCGGCCAGCCCCTCGACGGTGGCGGCGTGCACGATGCCGTCGCACAGCCGCCAGTCCACCTCGACCCCGTCCACCACCAGCTCCTCGTGCTCGCGGTACCGGTCGGGGGCGTCGGGGCCCAGGAGGACGCGGGCGGCGGCGGGCACCTCCCGCTCCTCCCCGGCGTCCGGCGGAACGGCGGCCCTCTTCGCGAGGGTGGCGCCCAGCGACGGAACCTCGAGCAGCACACCGAGCGCGGCGGCACGGAGCGGGTCGCAGGGCAGCAGCGGACGCCCGGGGACGAGCGGCAGCAGATCGGGGGCGTCGGCGACCAGGGCCTCCCCCGCGGGCACGACCACGCTCCGGGCCCCGCCGTCACGGGTCGCGTCACCACCGAGGACGACGGCGCGCAACTCGTCGGGGAGCGTGACCTCCTCCGGGTCCAGTTCCGCGAGGAGCGTGTAGAGGCCGTGCAGGCGGGCGGGGTCCACCTCCCGGTCGGGGTCGGCGAGACGGGAGAGCAACTCGGCCGCACCACCCGGCTCGTCGAGGAGCGCGGCGGCGGTGGTCCGCACGCCCAGTGCCCGCAGGACGCGTTCGTCCACCCCGGCCGTGTGCCCGGCTTCCACGGTGTCGTAGAGGTCGATGAGCAGGGGATCCCCGTCGGGGGTGCGCAGCCCGGCGGGGCGCCGCCCGCCCAGGACGGGGGCGCCGCGCAGCCACCACGCCGTGTAGGGGCGGGTGGTCTCCACCGTCCCGTCGGGCAGGAGCACCCTCACCGGGCGGGTGAGGGCCTCGCGCAGCGGTGGCTCGGAGAGCTGGGCCAGGGCGAGCGGCCAGCGGTCGTCGTCCACCAGCTCCAGGTCGCGCACGCCCACCACCTCGGCGGCGACCGGCGGCAGCGGGGTGTCGGGGAGGTCGTCCAGGGCGTCCTCGCACCACACGTCCACGGCGTCGAGCAGGCCGAGGTCGTCGGGCTCGGGATAGCCGGGATCGCGGCGGTCCTCGGGGACCAGCTCGTCGGGGTCGAGGACGACCTCCTCCGCGCGGTGCAGCGCGAAGCGGGCCTGCACCCCCACGGCGGCGAGCGGTCCCTCTCCCCAGTGTTCGACGAGTTCCGGGTCGCACAGGGGGAGTTCGCCGTCGCGGATGACGGCGTGGAACGGGCTGCCGGGCAGGACGAGTTCGCCGGCGGGGGTGGGTTCGGCGTCCTCGTCGCTGCCTCTTATACACA
>NZ_VKHT01000598.1 GCF_014141535.1 Streptomyces alkaliphilus
GGACGAAGGGGGACACCCCGTGAACGTATCGACCACCGGCGGATCCGGCGAGGGTCTGCGGGTCGCCGTCATCGGCGCCACCGGCAACGTGGGCACCAGCCTTCTGCGCGCGCTGGCCGCCGATCCCGCGGTCGCCGCCGTGCGCGGCCTGGCCCGCCGCGTCCCCGACCACGCCCCGGACAAAACCTCCTGGTGGCCCGTGGACCTGGGCGACCCCCACCCGGCCGCCGAGAACGCCCTGCGGGAGGCGCTGCGCGGAATGGACGCGGTCGTCCACCTGGGCTGGCTCCTGCAACCCGCCCGCGACCCGATGATCACCTGGCGCACCAACGTGGGGGGGACCGAACGGGTGCTGCGCGCGGTCGCCCGGGTGGGGGTACCGGCCGTGCTGTGCGCGTCCTCCGTCGCGGCCTACACCTCCGGCCCGCCCCCCTCGCGCCGGCGCGAACGTCCCGTGGTGCGCGAGGACGCCTCCACCCACGGACGTCCCACCGCCGCCTACAGCCGGGAGAAGGCCTACCAGGAACGGCTCCTGGACATCTTCGAACGGGACCACCCGGAGGTGCGGGTGGTACGGATGCGCCCGGCCTTCCTGCTCAAGCGGGAGTCAGC
The DNA here is from genome assembly GCF_014141535.1 of Streptomyces alkaliphilus. GTDB lineage: Bacteria > Actinomycetota > Actinomycetes > Streptomycetales > Streptomycetaceae > Streptomyces > Streptomyces alkaliphilus. The sequence continues at coordinate 613 of NZ_VKHT01000598.1, forward strand.
CTCCCAGCAGCGCCGCCTCTTCCTCGGACCGTTCGTCCCCGGCGGGCTGCTCCGCCCCGGCCTGCCGCCCCTGCTGCCGAACATCCCCGGCCTGCGCCTGCAGGTGCTGCACACCGACGACGCGGCCGAGGCGTGGCGGCTGGCGCTGCACCGGCCGGTGCGCGGTGCCTTCAACCTGGCCACCGACCCGGTGCTGGACACCCGTGACCTGGCGAATCTGCTGGACACCACGCCGAGAACAGTGCCGCTCGCGGTCCTCCGGGTCGCGCTGACGGCGGCCTGGACCGCTCGCCTCACTCCCGCCTCACCGGCCCTCTTCGACACCATGGTGCGGCTGCCGGTGATGGACTGCTCCCGGGCCCGCGAGGAACTGGGGTGGACACCGCGCCGCGACGCGCGGCAGACGGTGGCGGCCCTGCTGGCCGGTCTGCGGGACGCCGCCGGCGGCCCCACCCCGCCGTTGCGCTCCCGGCTGCCGGGTGGGCGTGCGGAGGAGTTGGCCAAGGGACCCGGTCGGGTTCCCTGAGGAGCCGCCTCCCGGCGGTTGGGCGGGCCCGGTACCGGGCCCGGGCGAGCGGCCCCCGCACCTCGTCCGGTACGAGGTGCGGGGGCCGCTCCGTCGCGGTCGCCCGGGCACGGTCGTCCCGCGGAAGCCCCCGGGGCCGGCCCGGGGCGGTCCGCGCCCCCGCTCCTCAGCCGCCCTCCGCCCGCTCCGCGCGATCCCTTCCGCGGCGCTCCGCCCAGGAGTGCAGGGCATCGCGGTGTTCCGCGGCCTCCAGGTTCATCGCCGCCTCGATCAACGCCAGATGGGTGAATGCCTGAGGGTAGTTGCCCAGGAAGGTGCCGTCGCCCGCCATCTGCTCCGAGTACAGCCCGAAGGGTCCGGCCTGCGCGCACAGCGCGTCGAAGCGGCGCCTGGCCTCCTCGGTCCGACCGGCCAGCACCAGGGCGGAGACCATGTCGAAGGAGCACATCAGGAAGGCGCCCTCGGGCTCCTCGAAGCCGTCCTCCGTCACCTTGTGGTCGTAACGGTGCACCAGGTGGTCCCCGTCGCCCAACTCCTCGGCGATCCGGTCGATGGTGGCGATCATCCGGGGGTCGTCGCCCTCGATGAAACCCTGCAGGGCCAGGTGGAGCAGCGCGGCGTCCATGCCCCGCTCCCCGTACGCCTGCACGAAGGCACCGACCTCCTCGTCCCAACCGTGCTCCAGCAGGTCCGCGCGGACCGCGTCCCGCTCGGCCCGCCAGCGGTCCACCGGCACGCCGGTCTCCCCGCACAGCTCGGCCAGCCGCACGCCCCGGTCCAGGGCCAACCAGGAGTACAGGCGCGAGTAGGTCCAGTGCCGTGGTTCCCCGCGCGCCTCCCACAGCCCGTGATCCGGCTCGCGCCAGATCCCGGCCAGGATGTCGGTCAGCCGCCACAGCTCCGCCAGATCCCGGTCGGTGAGACGCCCGGTGACCTGCTGGAAGGCGTAGGCGGCGTCGAGGATGTGGCCGTAGGAGTCCATCTGGTGCTGCTCGTACGCCTCGTTGCCCACCCGTACCGGACGGGAGCGCGCGTAGCCCTCCAGGTGGTCCAGTTCGCTCTCCTCGATCCGGGTGGTGCCGTCCAGCTTCAGCATGGGCTCCATCCGCTCGCTGCGGTCCACGCACCCGTTGAGCGCGAACCGCAGGTAGCGCTCGGCCTCCTCCTCGTGGCCCAGTCGCAGCAGGACCAGGACCACCAGCGCGGCGTCCCGGTGCCAGACGTAGCGGTAGTCCCAGTTCCGCGTCCCCCCGATCCACTCGGGCAGCGAGGTGGTGGGGGCGGCGAGCAACCCGCCGGTCTCGTCGGCGAGCAGCCCGCGCAGCACCACCCCGCCCCGGCGCACCAGATCGGCGGCGGGGCCGTCGTAGGAGGCGCGGTCGGCCCAGCTCTGCCAGGCGACGGTGGTCTCCTCCGCCAGCCGTTCGCCCTCGGCGGGGTCGAGGCCCGGGCGCGGCTCGCCCCGGTACCCCAGCACGAAGGTCGTCCCCTCGCCCTCGCCCAGCTCCGCCTCCGCCCGGAGGACACCCCCGGGGCCGGGGGTGTGGGGGGTGGTACCGGTCAGCCACAGCGCGTCGGTGTCCGACTCCCCGTCCCGCCCGAGCGCGCAGCGCAGCAGGTCGCCCTCGGTGGTCCAGCGGGCGGCGTGCCGGCCGTAATCCGGGCGGGCCTCCACCCGGGAGGTCAGACGCACCCGTCCGGAGACGCAGCGCACCTCGCGGACCAGGACGCCGGCGGCCGAGAAGCCGGGGGGATGCGCGGGGCCGTCCGGCTCGGCGCCGGTCTCACCCGCTTTTCCTCCCGACGCCGATGGGGTGCTCCCGGGGGAGTCGGGGTGGACGGCCAGCAGGTCGCGCACCACCGCCTCGCCCTCGGGTCCGTACCACCGGCTCTCCAGCACGAGGCTGTCACCGAGGTAGCGCCGCACGGGCGGGTCGGCGCCCTCCACCGCCAGCTCCCAGGCGCCTCCCAACCGGCGGTCCAGGACGCGGGCGAAGACGGAGGGGCCGTCGAAGCGCGGGGAGCAGAGCCACTCGACCGCCCCGGCCGGGCCGACCAGGGCCGCGGTGTGACAGTCGGAGAGGAACGCGTAGGAGCCGATCGGTGGGTAACCGGCGCGCGCCTCGCCCGTGGGG
>NZ_VKHT01000599.1 GCF_014141535.1 Streptomyces alkaliphilus
GCATGGGGCGGGCCAGTTCGCGGGCGAAGCCCTCGGGGTCGGCGGCCAGTCGCTGGAGCTGGGACGCGGACAGCGAGAGCGGCAGGGGCACCTCGCGGACCCGGGAGCGGACGCGACGCAGCTCCTCGGAGAGGGAACCGAGGTCGCGGTCCCAGGAGGCGACGAGCCGGCGCTCCTCCGGGGTCAGCTCCTCCGGGGTGGGCTCCGCCGTGTCCCCGGGGGCCGCCGTGTCCCCCGGTGCTCCCGGGGCCCGGGCCCCGGAGCGCGGTGCGGGGATGCCCTCCGAGCCCGGGGGCATCCCCTCCGCCATCGATCCGTCGCCCGTCGTCCCGTCCGCCGCCCCGTCGATGCCGCGCAACTCGGCCAGGACCAGGCGGGCCGCCTCCCGCCGCCGCGCGCCGGCCTCCGGGTCCAGCGGCAGCGGCCACTCCCCCGGTCCGCGCTCGGCCGCGAGCAGGGGGTTCTCGGCGTCCTCGGCCGGTTCCTCCGCCCACGCCTCGACCTCGCCGTGCGCCGGGTTCCCCTCGCAGTGCCGGCGCAGCGCCAGCAGGAAATCCGAGGGGACCCTGGGCCGCTTCTGTTCCGGTCCCCATCGATGGGCCGAGCCCAGCAGCAGGGAGCGGGGGCGGGTGAAGGCGACGTATCCCAGGCGCAGTTCCTCCAGCTCGCGGTGGAACCTCTCCTCCTGCGCGTGTTCGCGCAGCGCGGCGGCGCTCCACTCCCGCACCGCGGGCAGGGTCGCGGCGTCCCCGCGCAGGGGCTGCGGCAGGACGTGCGAGTGACGCAACCAGGAGTCCTGGCCCCGTTCCTGGGGGAAGCCCTTGCGGTACAGGCCCGGCAGGGCCACCACGTCCCACTCCAGGCCCTTGGCCTTGTGGGCGGTGAGCACCTTGACGGTGTCATCGCCGCCGGGGAGCGAACCGTCCAGCCCCTTGTCGTAGTGCTCGGCGGCGCGCAGGAAGGCGAGGAAGGCGGGCAGGTGGGTGTCCCCGTCCACGGCGGTGCGGCGCCCGTTGGCGGCGAAGGAGGCGGCGGTGTCCAGGAACGCCTCCAGGGTCTCGCGGCGGCGGGCGGCCAGGGCGGTGGGTGAGGCGGAGAGTTCGATCTCCAGGCCGGTGACGGTCAGCACCCGGTGCAGGACGTCCATGAGCGGGTCGGCCACGGCGCGGCGCAGTTCGCGCAGTTCGGCGGCGAGGTGGGCGAAGCGGATCCGCGCCTCGTCCGAGAAGGGCAGGTCGTCCCCGGGCTCGTCGTCCCCGGGGGATCCCCCGGTCGTCGTCCGGTCTCCCCCGACGAAGGTGTCCAGGGCGTCGGCGAGGGAGATCGTCTCGGCGGGGTCGGTGCCCTCCACGGCGGCGGCCAGGCGGTGGTCGGGGGTGTCCCCCGCCGTGCGCTCGCGGTGGACCAGGATCCGGGCGCGGCGGCCGAGGAGGGCGAGGTCGCGGGGGCCGATCCGCCAGCGGGGGCCGGTGAGGATCCGGACCAGGTCGGCGTTGGCGGTGGGGTCCACCAGGACCCGGCAGACGGAGACGAGGTCGGCCACCTCCGGCAGGTGGAGCAGCCCGGACAGGCCGACGACCTCCACCGGGACCGATCGGGCGACCAGTTCGCGCTGGATGGCGGGGAAGTCACCGGCGGTGCGGCACAGCACGGCGATCCCGCCGGGCGGGGTGCCGGTGCGCACCAGGTGGGCGATGGAGTCGGCGAGCCAGGTCAGCTCGTCGGCGTGGGTGGGCAGCAGGGCGCAGCGCACCCGGCCCTCCTCCTCCGCGTCGGGGGCCGGACGCAGTGGGGAGACGCCGGGGTGGCGTTCGCGCAACGGCGCGGCGAGTTCGTTGGCCAGTCGCAGGAGACGTCCGCCGCTGCGGCGGTTCTCGGTCAGGGAACGGCGGCGGGCGGGGGTGTCGTCGCGGTGCGGGAAGTGCTCGGGGAACTCGTCGAGGTTGGCGACGGAGGCGCCCCGCCATCCGTAGATGGCCTGGCAGGGGTCGCCGACCGCGGTGACGGCGTGGCCGGTGCCCTCGCCGAACAGACCCGAGAGCATCACCCGTTGGGCGACGGAGGTGTCCTGGTACTCGTCGAGCAGGACGACCGCGAAGCGCTCGCGCAGCGCCCGGCCGACGGCGGGCACGTCCCGGGCGAGGCGGGCGGCGAGGGCGAGTTGGTCGCCGAAGTCGATGAGGTCGCGGGCACGCTTGCGGGCGCGGTACTCCTCGACGGGGCCCAGGAGTTCGGTCCGGCCGCGGGCGGCCTCGGCGATCCGGCGCAGGTCGGCGTTGGTACGCGGAAGCGCGGCGATCTCGGCCCGGACGGAGGCGTCCAGCGCGCGCAGGGCCGCGGGTTCGACCAGGTGCTCGGAGAGCTCACCGTCCAGGGTCACCAGATCCCGCACCAGGTCGGGGAAGCCGCGCGTGGTGCCGGTGGAGCTTCCGGTGGGGGCGACGAAGCCGGGGGCCGCGGCGCGCAGCGCCTCGGCCGCGAGCTGGAAGCGCGAGGCGTCGGCGAGGAGGTGGGCGGAGGGTTCCACGCCGACGCGCAGGCCGTGTTCGGTCAGCAGCCGCCCGGCGAAGGCGTGGTAGGTGGAGATCTCCGGTTCCCCCGCGTGCGGTTCGTCACCCGCCCCCTCCGCCGGGTCGGGGAGGGGGGCGCCGGGAGCGGGGAGCACCCCGGCCCGGCGCAGCGCGGTGCGGACCCGCTCGCCGAGTTCGGCGGCGGCCTTGTTGGTGAAGGTCAGCCCGAGCACCTGTTCGGGGGCGACGAGCCCGGTGCCGACCAGCCACACCACCCGGGCCGCCATCACGGTGGTCTTGCCCGATCCCGCGCCGGCGACGATCACCTGCGGCTCGGGCGGAGCGGTGATGCAGGCCATCTGCTCGTCGGTGAAGGGGATCCCGAGCAGGTTCACCAGGTCCCCGGGCCGGCGGATCCGGACACGCGACGCCCCCCCGGCGGAGCGGGGGGACGGAATCGGGTGGGACGCGGATCGATCGGACACAGTCCGACAGGCTAACCGCCGGCACCGACGGGGACGTGCCCGGCCCGGGTGCCGGACCGAACCCGCGCCGGCGTCGCCCCCCGGCCGGGAGGCCGGACGGGATCCACCGCCCGGGCCCCGGTACGGGGAGCGACTCAGAAAGTGTTGGGTAACCGGGTGATCACTCGTCTTTGAGGTCGTCGGCGAGGCGACGGGCCGCTTCGGTCTCGATGGGACCGCGGGGTTCGATCTCCTCGCCGGCGAGACGGGCGGCCATCAGCCGG
>NZ_VKHT01000006.1 GCF_014141535.1 Streptomyces alkaliphilus
TGTCGGGAGTGGTGGTGTCGGGAGTGGTGGCGGGGGCGGGCAGGGAATGCATCACGTCCTCCGGGGACGGGTTCGGGGCAACCTCGTGGCGCCGGCCGCGGCGATCAGGCAGAAGCCGAGCACCCACCAGAAGGTGTCGGCGAACGCCTGCGGGATGTCGGCGCCGCGGGCGTCCAGGCGGCCGTGCAGCACGACGGCCAGGAGCGCGGTCCCGACGGAACCGCCGACGGTGTTGAGCAGGTTGAGGGCGCCGGCCGCGCGGGGGAGCAGCGCGGGTTCGACGCGGCTGTAGACGATGTTCATGACCGGCGCGCCGATCATGGCCATGCCGAGACCGCGGATCACGAGGGACGCGGCGATCACGGCGTCGGGCAGGTCGTGGCCGAGTTGGGTGAAGGGGATCGTGCCGACCAGGATCAGCACGACGCCGGTGACGACGAGGGTGCGGGGGGCGACGGTGTCGATGGTGCGGTTGACCAGCACCGACCCGGCGACCGCGCCCGCGCCCTGGAAGGCGAGGACCAGGCCGGCCCCGGGGGCCGACAGTCCGTGGCCGGCCTGGAGGTACAGCGGCAGCAGGAAGGTCGTGCCGAACACCGAGGCGCCCAGCACGAGGAGGGCCAGGGCCGCCGCGCCGAACGGCGGGCGGGTGAACAGCCGGGGGTCGATCAGCGGCGTGCGGCGGGTGCGCAGCCCGTGCACGGTGAAGCCGACCAGCATCAGCGCGCCGGCCGTCACGCCGACGGCGGCCGGCAGGCCCCGACCGTGGGCGACCTCGGTCAGACCGAGCACCAGCACGGCCAGCCCGGGTGAGAGCAGCAGGGCGCCCCGCAGGTCGAAGGCGGCGCGCCCGGGCGCCGGGGGCACCACGGGCACCCGGCGGCGGGCCAGCAGGATCGCGACCGCCCCGATCGGGAGGTTGACCAGGAACAACCACGGCCAGGGCGCCACCCCGAGGATCGCGCCGCCGATCAGCGGGCCGAGCACCGGGGCCAGCAGGGGGACCACCGCGACCACGCTGATCACCCGTCCGGTGCGGCCGGGGCCGGCGACACGGGCCAGCAGGGCCTGCCCGGTGGCGGGCAACAGCCCGCCGGTCAGGCCCTGGAGCACCCGGAAGGCGATCAGACTCGGCAGCGACCAGGCCAGCGCGCACAGCGCCGAGGCGGCCAGGAAGCCGCCCACGGCGACCAGCCAGACCCGCCGGCCGCCGAAGCGGTCGGCGAGCCAGCCGGAGACGGGCACGGCGGCCACGACGGCGAGCAGGTAGGCGGTGGTGACCCACTGGATGTCGGCGACGGAGGCGTCGAACTCGGCGGTCAGGGTGTCGAGGGCGACGGCCACGATCGTCGCGTCCACCGTGGCCATGAAGGTGCCCAGGACCAGGACGAACGCGATCCCCAACAGCCTTCGGTCGCTCCCGTCCCGCTCGACGGGCGGGGCGGTGTCCCGGCTCATCGGCGCTCCAGGAGGGTGCGCACGTCCCGGTCGAGGTGGTCGTCCATGGTGCGGAGCAGGTCGAGGAGTTCCTCGGCGAGGCCGGTGACGTCCACCCCGTGGCGGGGGGCGAGCACGCCGGTCCAACCGTCGCCGTCGGGCATGACGGTGAGGGTCACCGGGTGGTGGGTCGCCTCGCGGAACCGGGTGCCGACGACCGTGAGGCCGGGGGCGGGCTCGCGGAGCCGGTCCGGGTCGACGGGGTAGTTCTCGAAGACCACCATGCTGTCGAAGAGCCGGCGTCGGCCGGTGAGCCGTTCCAGGTCGGTCAGGGCCACGTGGTGGTGTTCGACCAGGTTCAGCTGCCGGGCCCGGAGATCGGTGAGGGTCTCCGCGAGGGTGCCGGTGAGCCGGACCCGCACGGGCACGGTGTTGGCGAGCAGCCCGATGATCTCCTCGACGCCCTCCAGCCGCGGGGGCCGACAGGCGACCATGGCGCCGAAGCAGACGTCCGCGCGGCCGGAGCGGCGGGCCAGCAGCACCGACCAGGCGCCCTGTACCAGGGTGTTGGGGGTCAGACCGCGCCGGGCGGCGAGGCCGGTGAGCCCGGCGACCAGGTCGGCGTCGAAGCGGATGATCTCCGGTTCCCGCCACGCCGGGCCGGGCTCACCGGAGGACAGGTGGTCGCCCTCGGGCAGGTCCTCCAGTTCGGCGGCCCACGCGTCGAGGTCCGGTGGGTTGGCGGCGATCCACCGCAGGTGGTCGGCGAACGGCACGGGGTCGGGCAGCTTCGGCTCCTCCCCCCGGGCCCGCGCGGTGTACAGGGCGAACAGTTCGCCGAGGATGCGCGGGGCCGACCAACCGTCGGAGAGCACGTGATGGGTGGTCAGTACGAGATCGGTGCGGTCGGGGGCGCCGGCGCGGTCGGCGGTTGCGGCGCGGTCGGGTACGTGCCGGATGAGGGTCAGGCGGACCAGGGGGCCGGCCGCCGGGTCGAAGGGCTCGGCGAGATCGGCCGCCAACGCCTCCTCCACCCGGGTCTTCTCCCCCGGTGCGTCCCCCGGTGCGTCCACCGGGACGTCCACCACCCGGAAGTCCGGCCGGGGATCGATGGGGAGCACCGCCAGGGCGCCGGGGAACACCGCCCCCAGGTTCGGGTGACGGGCCAGCAGGTCGGTTGCCGCCACCCGCAGGGCGTCGGGGTCCAGCGGCCCGGCGAGGGAGAACGTCGACTGCACGGTGTACGGGTCGGGACGCTCGGCGCGCGAGTGCCGCAGCATCACCTCCTGGAGCGGGGTGAGCGGCTGGACGTCGGCGACCGGGCGGTCGCCGACGAGCGCCTCGGCGAGCGCCGGCGCGGCGGAGTTCAGCAGCTCACCCCGCAGGTGCCCGGCCAACTCCTCGATCTCCCCGGCGGTGTACAGCGCGGCGGGTCGGGTGATGCGGATGCCCAACCGGCCGTCGCGAACCAGGGCGTTGATCATCAGGGCGTACGGCAGGGGCAGGTCGTCGGAGCCGCCGGAGCCGAGCGGGTCGGCGTCCGCCGGGGGCCGCCAGGGCACCTCCGGAACCATCCGCTCCGGATCACCCGGCTCCCCAGTCGCCCCCGCCTCACCCGACGCGCCGGGGAAGCGGCCGAGGTAGTTCCAGGAGATCTCCGGCTCCACCGGCTCGAGCAGGCCGGCGGTGGTGAGGACGCCGTACCCCAGGCCGTCGCCCGAGGCGCGCAGGCGTTCGGCGACCGTCGTCGGGTCGTCGTCCGCCGTCAGCCGCACGGGGTGGACGGCGGTGAACCAACCGACGGTGTGGGCGAGGTCGGCTTCGGCGGGGCGGCCGTGGCTCTCCAGGGCGACCAGCAGGTCCGGGGTGCCGCGCCAGGCCCGCACCGCCCGGGCGAGGGCCGGGAGCAGCACGGCGTCCGGGGTGGTGCGGTGGACGGCGGGCAGGGTGGTGATCAGGGCGCGGGTGGTCTCCCCGTCGAGCCGCAGCTCGTGGTGACGCGCGGTTCCGGCGGTGTCCCGGGCGGGGTCGGGCACCGGCCCGGGGACCGGGGCGGCGATCGTCCGCCGCCAGTGCGGAAGTTCCTCCCGCCGGTCGGCCTCCCGCAGCGAGCGGGCCCAGTCGGGGAAGGACCGGCCGTGTCGGGCCGGCTCCTCTCCCCCGTGGGCGTGTTCCAGATCCTCCAGGAGGACGCGCCAGGAGACGCCGTCCACCACCAGGTGGTGGACGATCAGGACGAGCCGGCCCGGCCGGTCCGCCCCGGCGTCCCACCACAGGGCGCGCAGCAGCGGGCCGGTGCGCGGGTCCATCGCCGCGCGGGCCTCCGCGATCAGCGGGTCGAGCACGGCGCGCGGGTCGCCCTCGGCGGGGATCCGGGTCAGCACGTCGGCGCCGGTCACCGCGCCCACCGGTGGGATCCGCAGGGCGTCGTCCACCAGCCGGGCGCGCAGCGCGTCGTGTCGGGCCAGCACCGCGTCCAGCACGGTGCGCCAGGTCGCCTCGTCACCGCCCGGCGGGACGTGGACCTCCACCCACTGGCAGAAGCCGTCGGCGGCGGACCCGGCGCGGCGCAGCAGGTCCCGCATGATCGGGGTCAGCGGGGCGTCGCCGACGGCCGGGGCCGCCTCGGCGGTCAGGGGACGGGCCCGGGCCGCGATCCCGGCGACGGTTCCGCCGTCGAAGACGTCCCGCGCGGTCAGGCCCAACCCCCGGCGGCGGGCGCGGGAGACCACCTGGAGGGAGACGATGCTGTCCCCGCCCAGGGTGAGGAAGTCGTCGTCGGGGCCGATGTCGCCGGTGCCCAGGAGCTCCCGCAACACCTCCAGCAGCGTCGCCTCGGCCGGCGTGGCGGGTTCGCGCCGCGCCGCGACGGGGATCTCCGGGTCGGGCAGGGCGGCGGCGTCGAGCTTGCCTCCGGGGCCCAACGGCAACCGGTCCAGCGACATGATCGCCGCCGGCACCATGTGGTCGGGCAGCGTTTCGGCCAACTCCGCGCGCAGCCGGGCCGGGTCGGGCTCGAACCCGTCGGTGGGCATGTCGGCGGGGATGTCGGCGGGGATGACGTAGGCGAGCAGTCGGCCGGCGCGCGCGATCACCGCGCAGGCCCGCACCCCGGGCAGGCGGTTGAGCACCGACTCGATCTCACCCGGCTCCACCCGGTGGCCGCGGATCTTGACCTGCTGGTCGGAACGGCCCAGGAAGACCAACTGCCCGTCCGGCCGCCACCGGGCCAGGTCGCCGGTGCGGTACATCCGCTCCCCGGGCGGCCCGAAGGGGTCGGCGACGAAGCGCTCGGCGGTCAGCCCGGGGCGGCCGACGTAGCCGCGCGCGACGCTCGGCCCGGCGAGGTACAGCTCGCCGGTGGCACCGACGCCGACCGGCTGCAACCCGCCGTCCAGCACGTACGCGCGGACGTTGGGGTCGGGGCGGCCGATCGGCAGCGGCCCGGGATCGTCGGGCTCGTAGCGCCAGGTCACGGCGTTGACGGTGACCTCGGTGGGGCCGTAGGCGTTGAGCAGCGCCCGCCGGCCGGTGCCCCAGCGCCGGGCGAGGGCCGGGTCCAGGCGCTCGGCTCCGACCACGAAGAGGACGTCGCCGGGGACGGTGCGGTCCCCGGGCATCGCGGCGAGGAAGGACGGCAGCAGGTTCACGCCCGTCACCCGGTGCTCGGCGATGTAGTCGAGGAGTTCGTCGCCGGGCACCCGCACCTCCTCGGGCGCGATCACCGAGGTGCCGCCGGACAGCAGCGGCACCATCGTCTGCCAGAACGCCACGTCGAAGCCGGTGGACGCGAAGTGCAGGTAGCGGTCCCGCTCGGTGATCCCGACGACCTCCTCCTGCAACGCCACCAGGTCGGGCACGCCGCGCAGGGTGACCGCGACGCCCTTGGGTCGGCCGGTGGTGCCGGAGGTGTGGATGACGTAGGCGAGGTCGTCCTCGGTGAGGTCGGCGCGTGCCTCCACCGGATCGGTGTCCGGCACGGCGGCGAGGGCGGCGGGGTCGTCCAACCGCAGCACGGGCACCGGCCGTTCGGCGGGCACCTCGGCGCCGGTGGTCACCACGGCGGCGGGGGCGATGTCGGCGAGCAGGTACGCCAGGCGGTCCCGGGGGTGGCCCGGGTCCATCGGCACGTACACCGCCCCCGCCTTCGCCACGCCGAAGAGCGCCGTGGTCATCTCGATGTCGCGGCCGAGCAGGACGGCGACCGGGTCCCGGGGGCGCACCCCGAGGCCGATCAGCGCCCGGGCGATCCGGTTGGCCTCCCGGTCCACCTCGGCGTAGGTCAGGCTCCGGTCGCGGCACACCAGGGCCTCGGCGTCGGGCCGGCGGCGCACCTGTTCGGCGAAGATCTCCAGCCACGGGCCGCGGTCCCGGGTCGGGGCGGGGCCGCGGCCGACGCGCAGGGCCTCCTCCCGCTCGGCGGGATCCAGAAGGGGCAGCGCGAGGGCGGGCCGGTCGGGGTTCTCCACGATCTCCCGCAGGAGGGTGAGCAGTCGCCGGCCGTACCCGCGCACGGTCTCCGCGTCGAAGGCGCTCGGCTGGTGGCTCAGGTGGATGGTGATGGCGTCGCCGGCGAGGATGACGCCGGTCAACGGGTAGTGGGTGGCGTCGGTGATCTCCACTCCGGCCAGGTCGAGGCCGGGTTCGACCCGGACCCGGGTCCGATCGACCAGGGGGAAGTTCTCCATCACCAGCATCGTGTCGAACAGTTCGCCGACGCCCACCGCGCGCAGGATCGCGGGCAGGCCGACGTGGTGGTGGTCGGTCAGCGCGAGGCCCTCCGCGTGCAGACGCTCCATCACCTCCCGCGCGCTCTCGTCCGGGGCGTGCCGGACGCGCACCGGAATGGTGGTGCCGAGCTGGCCGATCATCGACTCCACGCCGTCCACCTCGGCGGGCCGGCCGGAGACCGGGCAGCCGAAGACGATGTCGCGACGGCCGGTGAGCCGACCCAGCAGCAGGCCCCAGGCGGTCTGGAGGACGGTGGTGAGGGTGACGCCCCGCTCGCGGGCGAAGGCGCGCAGTCGGTCGCTGAACTCCCGGCCGAGGTCGAGGCTCACCCGCTCGGGCCGCTCGACACCGCCGGCGTCGGTCCCGGCCGGGGCCAGTCGGGTGGTCTCCTCCACACCGGCCAGCGCCTCCCGCCACGCGGCGAGGGACGCCTCCCGGTCCCGGTCGGCCAACCATCGGAAGTACTCGGCGGGCGCGGGGGCGGTGGGCGCGGCCGGGCCGCCGCCCAACTCGGCATGGATCGCCAGGAGGGTGTGGCCGACCAGCGGCGTGGACCAGCCGTCGAGCAGCGCGTGGTGGTTGGTGATCACCAGCTTGTGCTCGGTGGGGCCGACCCGGGAGAGCAGGAAGCGGATCAGCGGCGGCCGGGTGGGGTCGAAGGGGCGTTCCAACTCCTCGCGTGCCGCCCCGGGGAAGCGGTCGTCGCGCCGCCAGTGCAGGGTGACGTCGGCCGGGACCACCTGCACGATCCCCTCGCCGGTGCCGCCGGCGTCGGGGACGTGGGCCAGGTGCGTCCGCAGCGCCGGGTGCCGGCGCAGCAGTTCCCGCGCCGCCTCCGCCAACCGGTCCGCGTCCAGCTCACCGGTCAGCGTCGCGATGGCCTGCACCACGTACACGTCGGTGTCGTGCTCGCCGCGCGCCAGGGTGTGGAAGGACAGTCCGACCTGAAGGGGGGTGGCGGGCAGCACGTCGGCGACCCGGCCGTCGGTCCCGCTCTCCAGGGCGTCGATGGCTGCCTGGTCGAGATCGACCAGCGGCAGGTCGGAGGGGGTGAGCCCGCCGACGGCCTCGCGGGCGTGGGCGGCCAGCGCCTCGAGCGCCGACCCCCACGCCTTCTGCAGGGCCTCCACCCGGTCGACACCGAGCACGCCGGTCGCCGCCGTCCACTCGACGGCGAGCCGGGGCCCGTCGGGACCCTCGCCCTCGTGGACGAAGCTGTTGAGGGCCAGCACCTGCTCCAGTGCCTTGCCGTCGGGCTCGATCACCGAGAAGGCGTCCCGTTCGGGCAGCAGCCAGTCGGTGCCGGCGGGCGGGGCGAAGCGGCCCAGGTGGTTCAGCAGCACGTCCGGCGGCGGGGTCGCGGCCAGTTGGGGACCGGCCACCGGGTCGAGCGCGCGCAGCACGCCGTAGCCGACGCCGGCGTCGGGGACGGCCCGTCCCGCCTCCTTGGCCGCGCGCAGCACCTGCCGCACGTCCCCGGCGGTGGGCACCCGCACCGGGTACTCGGCGGTGAACCAGCCGACCGTGCGGGACAGGTCGAGGTGTTCGCGGCCGTGCCCCTCCAGGGTGATGGTCACCGCCCCGTCGGCGCCCCCGTCGACGGCTCCGCTCTCCCGCAGGGCGAGCACCAGCGCGGCCAGCAGCACCTCGTCCACGCCCGCGCGGTAGGCGGCGGGCAGCGTGGTGAGGACGGCCTCGGTGACCTCCGGCGAGGCGAGGGTGACCGAGCGGTGGGCGGTCGCGGCCGTGTCCCGGGCCGGGTCGAGGGTGCGGGAGCCGAGGCGGGCGGCGGAGGCGAGCGCCTCGCGCCACAGGTCGAGTTCGCCGCGCCGGGCACCGGTGCGGCCCTGCTCGGCGAGGAGCGAGGCGTGCCGGCGCCAGGAGGCGCCGACCCGGTCGAGGACGCCACCGGAGCAGGCGGTGTGCAGGTCGGGCAGCAGGATCCGCCAGGACACGCCGTCCACGGCGAGGTGGTGCGCGACGATCACGAGTCGGTCCGGGTGGCCCGGGTGGTCCGCCCCGTCCGCGCCCTGCTCGACGCCGCGGATCAGGGCCACCCGCAGCAGGTCGCCCGCGCTCGGGTCGAGTTCCCCGGCCAGCGCCCGGGCGGTGTCGGCGGGGTCGGCGCCGTGGAGTTCGGTGACGACGGCCGGCACGGAGGTCACGGGCCCCGCCGGCAGGATCTCCGGACCGTCCGGGCCCGTGCGCAGCCGCAGCGCGTCGTGCCGCTCCAGCACGGCGCGCACGCCCCGCTCCAGGTCCCCGGGGTCGAGGGGGCCGACGCGCAGCGCGGTCCACTGCGCGTATCCGGCGATGACGGTGGGGTCCGGGTGCGGGTCGAGGAGTTGCCGCACGATGGGGGGCGCGGGCACCGGGCCCACCGGCTCGTCCGCCGGTTCCCCGGTGTCCGCCGACGGCCGGGCGGAGGCGGCCAGCGAGGCGAGGTCGCGGCGGGCCAGCAGGTCGCGGGGCCGCAGTTCCAGACCCCTGGCGCGCAGCCTGCTGCTGACCGTGATCGCGGTGATGCTGTCCCCGCCGAGGGAGAAGAAGTCGTCGTCCGGTCCGACCCGTTCGATCCCGAAGACCTCGGCGACCGCCGCGCACAGCCGCCGCTCGTTGTCGGTCGACGGCTCCCGGCCGCCTCCGGTGACCGTCGGGGCGGGCAGGGCGGCGCGGTCGAGCTTGCCGTGGGCCGTGACGGGCAGCGCGTCGAGGACGGTCACCACGGCGGGCACCAGGTGGTCGGGCAGCCGTTCGGCGAGGTGGGCGCGCGCGGTGTCCCCGGTGATCGGGGCGGCGGTGGTTCCGGCGGCGGGCACCACGTAGCCGAGGAGTCGGGAGGAGCGCACGGTCGCCGCCGCCGCGCCCACCCCGGGCACCGCGCCGAGCGCGGCCTCGACCTCCCCCAGTTCCACCCGGTGGCCGCGGACCTTCACCTGTCCGTCGCCGCGCCCCAGGTACTCCAGACCGCGCCCGGTCACCCATCGCGCCAGGTCGCCGGTGCGGTACATCCGCTCACCGGGCGGCCCGAAGGGGTCGGCGACGAAGCGCTCGGCGGTCGTGCCGGGCCGGTCGAGGTAGCCCCGGGCCAGCTGCGGGCCCGCCAGGTACAACTCGCCCGGGGTGCCGTGCGGTACCGGTTGCAGCGCGGTGTCCAGGACGTAGGCGCGGGTGCCGGCGAGGGGCCGGCCGATGGTCGGTTCCTCCCCGGTGATCGGGGCGCCGGCGGCGTCCACGGTCGCCTCGGTGGGCCCGTACATGTTGCGGGCGGTGATCCCCGAGGCGGCCACCCGCCGCCACAGCGCGGGCGGGGTGGCCTCGCCGCCGAGGATCAGCAGCGTCGGCCGCAGCGCCTCCGGGCCGCCGTCCAGCAGCGGCACGGCCATCGACGGGGTGGTGTCCACGACGTCGATGCCGTCCCGGGCGAACGCGGCGAGCAGGGCGTCGGCGTCCCGGGTGGTGTCGGTGTCGTAGACGTGCAGTTCGTGTCCGCACAGCAGCCACAGCAGGTGCTCGATGGCGGAGTCGAAGGCGAGGGAGTAGGTGTGGGCGACCCGCAGCCGCCGGCCGGCGGCCCGCTCGGCGTCCGCGATCACCGTGGCGCGCTGGTGGTGCAGCAGCGCGGCGAGGCCGCCGACCCGGCCGAGAACGGCCTTCGGTCGGCCGGTGGAGCCGGAGGTGTGGATGACGTGGGAGAGGTGGTCGGGGTGGCGGGGTGCGGACAGTTCGTCGGGGCCCAGTGGATCGCCGGAGAGCCCGGCGGCCTCCGCCCACAGGGTGCCCGGGGACAGCGTGGGGGCGGGGATCGGCACGTCGAACACGCCGTCCGTCGACGGACCGTCCGCCCCGTCGGCGATCAGGATCAGCGCCGGGCGGGTGTCGGCGAGCAGGTCGCGCGTCCGCTCCGCCGGCTGGTCGGGGTCCAGCGGCTGGAACGCGGCGCCCGCCGCCTGCACGGCGAGCACGGCGGCGACCGTGTCGGCCGAGCGGGGCAGCGCGAGCGCCACCACGTCGTCCGCGCCGACGCCCCGGGCCCGCAGCGCCCGGGCCATGCGGTGGACCCGCTCCCCCAGTTCCCCGGCGGTCCACCGCACGTCGCCGCCGACCAGGGCGGTGCGGTCGGGATCGGCGGCGACCATCGCGGCGAACGCGGTCGGCGGGTCCGTGGGCGTGCCGGGCACGGCCGGCGGGGCCCACTCGGCCGGAACCCCCGCCGCGCCGGTCAGTGGGATCCGTCCCACCGGACGACCGTCGGTCAACCCCGCCGACAGGGCCCGCAGCGCGTTCAGCTTGCCGTCCACCCCGGCCCGGTCATGGGTCCGGGCGTCCACCTCGAAGCCGAGCAGCAGCCCGCCGTCGCGGGTCGGCAGCACGCTCAGGCCCATGTCCTCCGGGGGGCCGCCCGCCACGTTGCGCATCACGCCGACCGAGCCGGCGAAGTCGAGGGTGAGGTCGAACGCCTTGAGGTTGATGCCGCGCCCGTGCAGCAGGGCGCCCGCTCCGGGCGTCCCGAGGTCACGCGGCAGGTCCTCGCCCCGGTACCGCTGATGGGCGCGCATCTCCCGCATCGCGGCGGCCACCCGCCGGCCCAACTCCCCGAGGTCGTCGCCGGGGCGCACGGTCACCCGCAGCGGCAGCACGTTGACCGCCATCGCCGGCGTGCGCAGCTCCACCGAGCCCGAGCGGCACATCAGCGGCAGCGCGAACACCACCTCGGAGCGTCCCGTCACCCGGTGCAGGAAGGCGGCGTAGCAGGCGATCAACGCCTCGCCCCAGGTGAGGCCGACCCGGTCGGCGGCGGCGCGCAGCGCGGCCAACTCCTCCGGGGTCACCTCGGCCCGGGCGGTCAGGGTGCGGTCGGGCGGGCCGGCGGCGGTGTACGCGCCGTCGGGGCCCTCGATGTCGGGCAGCGGCGTGAAGCGATCCACCCAGTACGCGCGATCGACGGCGGCCCGCTCGCTCCCCCGGTAGGCCAGGTCGGCGGCGACCACGTCGGCGAACGCGCCGAAGGTCCGCGCGGGCGGCTCGGCGCCGCGCACCAGGGCGGTGTACCGGGCGGCGGTGCGGCGGGCCAGCATCGCGGCGGTGTACCCGTCGAAGACCAGGTGGTGGCCGAGCTGGGTGTACCAGACCTCCCGCTCGGAGAGCCGCAGGACGGTCCGCGCGTACAGCCGGCGGTCCACCATCCCCCGGAACTCCTCGGCGAAGCGGGCCCGTTCGGCCTCGACGAACGCCGTGGCGGCGGCCCGCGGGTCGGCCTCGCCGGTCAGGTCCACGATCGGGGGCGGTTCGACCGGGTCGGCGGCGATCGTCTGGCGGGGCCCGTCGGGGGTGTCCACCACCCGCAGCCGCAGGCTCTCCGCCTCCTCGGTGGTGGTCCGGATCGCCTCGGCCAGCGCCCCGGTGTCCACCGGTTCGTCGCCGGATATCTCGATCACGTCGCCGACCAGGTAGTACGGCGAATCCGGTTCCAGGCGCTGGGCGTTCCAGATGCCCAGCTGCGCGCCGGTCAGGGGAAGCGGCTCATCCGGGGAGAGGCGGGGGGTGCTCAACTCGGTCTCCTTGGAGTGTGGGGACGACCATCGGCGTGCCCGTCACCGGATCGGGGACGATGAGGCTCGGCAGGTCGAACACGTCCTTGATCAGCGCGGCGTCCACGATGTCCGCCGGGACGCCCTCGGCGACCACGCGGCCCTCGCGCACGGCGACCAGGTGGTCGGCGAAGCGGCACGCCTGGTTGATGTCGTGCAGGACGGCGATCACCGTCCGGCCCTGATCCCGCAACTTTGAGAGCAGGGCGAGGAGTTGGTACTGGTGGGTGATGTCGAGGAAGGAGGTGGGCTCGTCGAGCAGCAGGTAGGGCGTTCGCTGGGCGAGCACCATCGCCACCCACACCCGCTGTCGCTGGCCGCCGGAGAGTTCCTGCACGGGGCGATCGGCGAGGTCCTCGACACCGGCGGCGGCCATCGCCTCCTCGACCGCCTCCTCGTCGGCCGGTGACCACAGCCCCAGCAGCGACCGGTGCGGGAACCGGCCCCGGCGCACCAACTGGCGGACCCGGATGTCCTCGGGGGCCAGCGGGTCCTGGGGCAGGAAGCCCAGCAGTCGGGCCAGCGCCTTGGCGGGGTAGTCGCCGACCTCTCGGCCGTCGAACCCCACGTGCCCGGAGTCGGGGCGCAGCAGCCGCACGAAGGCGCGCAGCAGGGTGGACTTCCCGCAGCCGTTGGGGCCCACGACGGCGGTGAACGCGCCGTCGGGGATGTCGAGGGTCAACCGGGTGGAG
The DNA here is from genome assembly GCF_014141535.1 of Streptomyces alkaliphilus. Classification (GTDB taxonomy): domain Bacteria; phylum Actinomycetota; class Actinomycetes; order Streptomycetales; family Streptomycetaceae; genus Streptomyces; species Streptomyces alkaliphilus. The sequence continues at coordinate 12,452 of NZ_VKHT01000006.1, forward strand.
ACCACCCGGTCGCCGTAGCGCAGGGTCAGGTCCCGGGCGGCCAGCCGGACGTTCGGGGGCGCGTCCGGGCGTGCGTCCGCCGGGGTCCCCGTCCGCGCGTTCGGGTGGGTGTCGGGGTGTGCGGTCATGCCCGCCTGACCTCCCTGGTCAGCAGCCAGATCAGATAGCAGCCGCCGATCGCGGTGCTCACCACACCGACCGGCAGGGCGACGGGCGCCAGCAGCGCCTGCGCGATCAGGTCGGCGCCGAGCAGCAGCACGGCCCCGGTCAGCGCGGCGGGCAGCAGCGGCACACCGGACGCGCCGGCGAGCCGGCGGCCGATCTGCGGGGCGGCCAGCGCGATGAACGCGATCGGGCCCGCGACGGCGGTCACCGTGGCGGTGCAGCCCACGCCGATCAACACCATCAGCAGCCGCAGGCGGTTGAGGGAGACCCCGGTGGTGACCGCGATCGCGTCGCCGAAGGAGGTCTGGTGCACCGCGTGCGCCCGCATGACCAGCAGTCCGAGCAGCACCGCGATCACCGAGAACGGCAGCCACAGGTGGTGCCAGCCGACGCCGTTGAGGGAACCCGCGCTCCAGCCCACGGCGGCGATGGCCACCTCCAGTTCGGCGCGCAGCACGATCCAGGAGTTGATCGCCGTCATCATGGCGTTGACGCCGATGCCGATGACCACCAGCCGCAGGCCGGAGAAGCCCCCCTTGGAGGAGAGGAGGTGGATCGCCGCGGCCACCGCCAGTCCGCCGACCACCGAGGCCAGCGCCCGCTGTCCCGAGGTACCGGCCAGCACGGTGATGGCGAACAACGCCCCGGTGTACGAGCCGGTGTCCAGCCCGATCACGTCCGGGCTGCCCATGGGGTTGCGGGTGAGGTTCTGGAAGATCGCCCCGGCCACGCCGAGCGCGGCCCCGAAGACCAGCGCCGCCGTCACGCGCGCCAGTCGCCACTCCACGATCACCACGGAGTACTCCGGCCCGAACAGCACGGCGAACACCTCGCGGGGGGTGGCCCAAGAGGAGCCGAAGCACAGGCCCACCAGCGCCAGGCCGAGGACCAGGACGACCAGCACCACCGTGAGGACGACCACGCGGAGTTCGGCCCGCAGGCCTCCGACCCGCAGCTCGCGCGGGCCGCGGCGCACGCGGGGGGCGCGCGCGCTCGGGGTGTCGGGGCGTTCGAGCAGATCGGTCACAGTGTCCCCGCCCCGTAGCGGCGGACGGCCCAGATCAGCATCGGACCGCCGAGGAACGCGGTCACGATCGCCACCGGCACCTCGCCGGTCGGCAACAGCACCCGCGAACCGATGTCGGCGAACAACAACAGGATCGGTCCCACCACCATCGAATGCGCCAACAGCCACGGCACCGAGCCGCCCGCCACGCGGCGGACGAGGTGCGGCACCATCAGCCCCACGAACAGGATCGGTCCGGCCAGCGCCGTCGCCGCCCCGCTGAGGACGGTGACCAGCACCAGCACCGCGCCCCGGATCCGGTTCACCCGGGTGCCCAGGGTGTGCGCCACGTTCTCGCCCAGCGCCAGGGCGTCGAGGGAGCGACCGAGCAGCAGCGCGCAGGCCAGCGCCACCACGACGGCGGTCACCGGCACCAGGATCGGCGCCTGTTCCCGGGACGCCAGCGACCCGACCGACCAGAACCGGTAGACGTCGAAGACGTTCGGGCTCATCAGGCGCAGGCCCAGGGCCACGCCGCCCAGTACCGCCGTCAGCGCCACGCCGGTGAGGACCAGGCGCAGCGGTGAGTGCCGCCCGACCGCGGTGACCAGCACCGCGGCCAGGACGGAACCGAGGATCGCGAAGCCCATCGTGCCCGCCGGGCCGGCGGCCAGACCGTACGCCGACCCGAGGGTGATGGCGAACCCGGCCCCGGCGGTGACGCCGAGGATGCCGGGCTCGGCCAGCGGGTTGCGGGTCATGGTCTGGATCAGCGTGCCCGCCACGGCGAGTGCGGCGCCGACCGCCACGGCCAGCAATGCCCGGGGCAGTCGGAGCTCACGCACGATCACGTGATCGTCGGTGCCCGCGGGTGCCAGCAGTGCCCGGATGACCTCGGCGGGCGGGATGGATCGGGCGCCGATGCCGACGCTGATCACGGCGATGACCAGCAGCAGTGCCAGCCCGCCGAGGAGCAGGCCGACCTGCGGCGCCCCCCGTGCGGTTCCCGTCCGCCGGGCCTCGCGATCCTTGACGGTCACCGGTCCAGCAGCGGCGCGAACGACTCGTCGAGCGCCTCGAGGGCCAGCACGGCCTGCCGGTAGGTCGCGGCCTCGGTGTAGCGGACGGGGAAGGTCATGCCGGCCTTGACGGCGGGCAGGTTCTGCCACAGCTCCGAGTCCATGACGTACTGCACCGGCTCGGGGACGCTGCCGTCGGCGTTGACCGTGTAGGTGATGGCCTCGGCGTCGCCCAGCGCGTCGGGGAGTTCCTCGATGGAGGGGTACTCGCTGACGGCGCGCGAGCCCGGGCCGGGCTCCTTGACCTCGCCGTAGTAGTTGGCGCCGATGTCCTCGGCGACGTTGGTGCCCCAGGAGCCGCCGAACTCGCGCTGGAAGGTGCCGCCGGCGACCTCACCGTAGGCGCCGATGTGGCCGAAGTCGAGGTCGGGCAGCACGTCGGCGTACTTCTCGGCCAGTTCGGCGGCGGCGGCCTCGTACTCGGCCTGCACCTCGTCGAATCGCTCCAGCGCGCCGGCGGCGTCGGCCTGCAGGCGGGACAGCTCGCGCCAGGCGGAGGGGATGGTGGGGCCGATCGCCACCACGGGTGCGATGGACTCCAGTCGGTCGAGGTCGAGGTCGCCGAGGACCGGGGCCGGCACGCCGATGACGATCAGGTCGGGCTCGACCCCGGCGATGGCCTCGTAGTTGGTCTCCGCCGCCAGCTCACCCGCGACCCGGGTGATCCCCTCATAGGTGGCGAGGTCCTCCTCGTTCATCATCGGCTCGCCGCGCTGCCAGGAGGATATGCCGACCAGCGGGGCACCGGCCTCGATGAGCACGGGCACCGCGTAACCGGTGGCCACCACGCGCTGCGGGTCGGCGGGGATGGTGATGTCGCCGTTGTCCGCGCCGAACACCCGGGTCTCGTTCGACTCCGCGCCCCCGGCGCTCCCGCCGTCGGCTCCGTTGCCGGTGTTGCCGGTGTCGTTCCCGTCGGCATCGGAGGAACCGCCACACGCGGTCAGGCTCAGGGCCAGCGCGACGGCACCGGCGAGGACCGCGGATCTGCGGATGGACATGCGAGAACTCCCTCTTTCGCGGCAGAGTTGCCCTGCCAACTTAGGTAAGGCTTACCTTATCTGATCGTCGTTCCGGCAGGACATCCCCCCGGCGGACCGGGGCGATGCGGGACTCGCCCGCCCCCGTGCCGCCGGGTGACCGGGGTGCCGGGTCGTCAGGCCCGCCGGGCGGCGTGGTCGGGGTGCCCGGACCCGTGCCCGTGGTCGTCGTCGAAGTCGGCGACGCCGCGCTTCCAGTAGCCGGTGATGTCGTGATCCCCCTTCGGCAGCCGCAACACCTCACGCACCCAGCGGCGCAGCGGCTTGAGCTGCCCCGCCTCCCCGGCCGCCCACACGTACACCCGCTCCCCCTTCGGCACGTCCACCGCCGTCATGGCGTCCGCCAGGGCGGTCCCGGTGCCGACCGGCCGGTCGCCGCGGTGCAGCCAACACACCTCGAAGCCCTCCGGTGCCGAGAGCCCGATCTCCTCCTCCGCGCCCGCCACCTCGATGAACGCCCATCCGCGCGCGGTCCGGGGCGACTCCTCCAACCATCGCGCGATGGCGGGCAGCGCCGTGATGTCACCACCGAGCAGGTACCGGTCGTAGGCGTGCGGGACGATCAGCCCGCCGGGCGGGCCGGCGACGTGCACCCTCGCGCCCGGCCGGACCGCGCGGGCCCACTCCGAGGCGAGTCCGCCCTCGTGGAGGGCGATGTCGATGTCGATCTCGCCCGACGCCGGGTCGTGGCGGCGGACCGTGTACTCCCGCGAGGTGGGCGAGGGTCGGGGCCAGCGCAGCATCAGCCCGTTCGGCTCGGGCAGCCGCAGGGAGCCGTCCGGCTCGGGGAAGAGCAGCTTCACGTGCTCGTCCGGGGCGTGCGCCTCGAAGCCCTCGGTGCCCCTCCCGCCCAGGGTCAGGCGCAGCAGCCCCGCACCGACCGTGCCGGTGCGCACGACCTCGGCCTCGCGGACCCGGATCGGGTAGCCCACCTTCTCGGCGGTGCGGCCGGCGCGGACCTCCGCGATCCGGTCCAGGTGACGGTGGCGGTGGTCCTCCCTGCTCACGCGACGCCCCCCGTCGGCGGGACCGGGCGGCGCGCGGCGCCGGCGTCCGGCGGCTCCGGGAGACGGATTCGGGCACGCTCGGACGACGGGGTCCGGTTCATCGGGTCGCTCCTGCGGGGGTCGGCGCCGCCGGTGCGGCGGCCGTCGCGTGGAAGTGAGGGGGGCGCCCCGGCCGGGCGGCCGGTCCCGGGGGGATCGACCGAGCCCCGGGCCCCGGACGGCGTGCGCCCTCCCTCGATCAAGCAAAGTAAGGCTAACCTAACCGCGTCGAGGGACGCATGACAAGAGGCACCCACGAGGAAGTGGCCGGCCCCTCGTCCCACAGGACGTCACATGACCGCTCGTCATCTGCCTTCGTACGCGCGGCAGTCACTCCCGATCGCACGCGTGCCCGACGAAATGACGTGCCCGGCACCACGCGTGCCGGTCCGGAGGGCGCGGGTTCGACCTCATCGGAGCCCCGGGGGCGGCACCCGCCCACCGGGAACGTCCGGTCCCTCGCCGCTCATCGTTCCCACCGCCGGGCGGGATGGGGCCGGGAGGCCCAGGACGTGGCCGGGAATCGCCGCCCGGTGAGGTCCGGGGCCGTCGCCGGGCGCCGGGCGGACCCGGCCGTGGCGGAGGAAGCGGTGAGGAGGCAGAGCACCGAGGCGAGAGCCGCCAACTCGTCCGGGGTCGGGACGCCGCGGAGCACCCGGATGACCCGCCCCTCCTCGGCCTCGGTCCGACGGCCGCTCACTGGGGCTGGTTCCCGTGCTTGCGGCCGGGCAGCGGGGCGTGCTTGGCCCGGAGGGCGGCGAGCGCCCCGATCAACCGGATCCGGGTCTCCGCCGGATCGATGACGTCGTCCACCAGACCGCGCTCGGCCGCGTAGTAGGGGTGCATCAGCTCCGCCCTGTACTCCTTGACCATCTTCCGGCGCATGGCCTCGGGGTCCTCGGCGGCGGCGATCTGCCGGCGGAAGATGACGTTGGCGGCGCCCTCGGCGCCCATCACCGCGATCTCGTTGATGGGCCAGGCGTAGGTCAGGTCCGCGCCGATGGACTGGGAGTCCATCACGATGTAGGCACCGCCGTACGCCTTGCGCAGCACGATCGAGATGCGCGGCACGGTGGCGTTGCAGTAGGCGTACAGCAGTTTGGCCCCGTGCCGGATGATGCCGCCGTGCTCCTGGTCCACACCGGGCAGGAAGCCCGGCACGTCCACCAGGGTGACGATCGGGATGTTGAAGGCGTCGCACATCTGCACGAAGCGCGCGGCCTTCTCCGAGGCGTGGATGTCCAGGACCCCGGCCAACACCTGCGGCTGATTGGCGATGATCCCGGTGACCGCGCCCCCCAACCGGGTCAGGGCGCACAGGACATTGCCGCCCCAGCTCTCGTGCACCTCGAGGAACTCCCCGTGGTCGGCGATCTCCTCCACGACCAGACGCATGTCGTAGGGACGGTTGGGATCGGCGGGCACGATGTCGAGGAGCGCCTCGGTCCGGCGGTCGACCGGGTCGTCCGGGGGCGCCTCGGGCGGCAGCTCACGGTTGTTGGCGGGCAGGAGGGACAGCAGGTGGCGCACGTCCTCCAGGCAGGATTCCTCGTCGTCCCGGGCGAAGTGCGCGACCCCGGAGACCGTGCAGTGGGCATCGGCACCGCCGAGCGCCTCGTGCGTCACGCGGTCCCCGGTGACCGCCTCCACCACATCGGGCCCCGTCAGGAACATCTGGCCCGTCCCTCGCGTCATGAAGACGAAGTCGGTCAGGGCCGGTGAATAGGCGGCCCCTCCGGCGCACGGCCCCAGGATGACGCTGATCTGGGGGATCACCCCGGAATTGCGGACGTTGCGCAGGAAGATGCCGCCGTAACCGGCCAGGGCGGTGACACCCTCCTGGATCCGGGCGCCCGCCCCGTCGCACAGGCCCACCAGGGGGGCGCCGGCCGCCTCGGCCATGTCCATGATCCTGTGGATCTTCTGGGCGTGCGCCTCACCGAGCGCGCCACCGAAGATCCGGAAGTCGTGCGCGTAGACGAAGACCGTACGACCCCACACCTCCCCCCAGCCGGTGACCACCCCGTCCGTGTGGGGGCGCCGATCCTCCAGACCGAAGCCGGTGGCGCGGTGCCTGCGCAGTTCGCCGGTCTCGACGAAGGTGCCCTTGTCGAAGAGAAGGTCGAGGCGTTCGCGCACCGTCAACTTGCCCCTGGCGTGCTGGGCCTCGGTGGCCCGCGGGTCCGGGCCGGCCAGGACGTTGTGACGCAGTTCCTCGAGTTCGGCCGTGCGGTCGCGCAGATGGCCGCCCAACGGGACCGCGCCGTCCGGGAGCCTTTCCTCGGCAACACTCATGCACCGCAGCGTGTGCCCGGACGCTCGAGAAGAACTCGACGGCTTCTCCACACCCGGGTCGAGGCCGGCTCGACCCGGGCCACCGACGCTTGCCGTATGACGTCCCCTCCTTCGCGTCCCTCCCGGCCCTCCCGCTCCGTCGTGCTGATGTTTCCGGGCACCGGGGCCCAGCACCCCCGGATGGCGGCCGGACTCTACGGCCACGAACCGGTCTTCACCGAGTCCGTCGACGCGGTGCTGGACCGGCTCGGAGCGGAGGGGGCGGCGGCGCGACGCGACTGGCTGGCGGAGCACCCCACCGTGCCCCTGGACGCCGACAGTCGTTCGGCGCCGCTGCTGTTCGCCGTGGACTACGCGATGGGCCGGCTGGTGGAGAGCTGGGGCGTGCGGCCGGCCGCCTACCTGGGCCACAGCATGGGCGAGTTCGTCGCCGCCGTGCTGGCCGGGGTGTTCCGACTGGAGGACGCGGTGCGGCTGCTGTGGGAGCGGGTTCTCCTGCAACGGCGGAGTCCGGCCGGGGGCATGATCGCCGTCGCGGCCGCTCCCGGGCGGCTGACCGGGCTGCTGGAGGACGGAGTGGTGATCGGCGCCGTCAACGGACCCCGGAACACCGTTCTGTCGGGCCCCGGGGCCCCCCTCGACGCGACCGGCCGCCGGCTGACGGCCCACGGCCTGACCTGGCGTCGACTGGCGACCCGGACCCCGTATCACAGCCCGGCCCTGAGTTCCCTGGTCTCCCCCACGGAGGCACTCATCGCCCGCTTCCCCGGGCGGCCACCGCGGACCACGATCTACTCGGCCCACACCACCCGCCCGCTGCTGCCCGCCGAGGCCCTCAGCCCTCGCTTCTGGGCTCTCCAGCCCACCGCCCCGGTGCTCTTCGGGCAAACGCTGGACCGGGTGGTGGCAGACGGTGACCGGGTACTGGTGGAGGCGGGGCCGGCCCAATCCCTGGCTACGACGGCCCGGGCCCACCCGGCGGTCCGGGCGGGCCGCAGCACGGTGATCGCCACACTGCCGCCCCGGGCCGCCGGGCCCCGCGCGGACCGGGACCACGTCCGGGCCGCGCGGGAGGCCCTGGTGAGCGGGGAAGCGATTCACTCCGGGAGGTTGCCGGTGGCGCGGCCGGTCTCGTAGGGACTGTGCACGCCGTCGTACACCAGGTGCATCACCATGCCGTCCCGGGCGTGGTCCAGGTTGTGGCAGTGGTCCATCCACAGACCCGGGTTGTCCGCGCGGAATGCCACCTCGTAGCGCTCCCCCGGCGCGACGTTGAGGGTGTCGGTCCACCAGGGCCCGCCGGTGGCGCGACGACCGTCCCTGGAGAGGACGAGCATCCGGTGGCCGTGCAGATGCATGGGGTGGTCGTCCAGGCTGCGGTTGACGAAGGTGACGTGCACCAGATCGCCCTCCCGGACCAACAGGGAGGGGATGTCGGGGTGGACCCGGTTGTTGACGGTCCACAGCACCATGAACTCCCCGTCGTGGAAACCGAGGCTGTTGCCGAACACCTGGTGGAACCTCCGGTCGAAGCTCGGGTCCGGGCCGAACGGCGGCTCCCCCGGGGATCCGTAGTCCAACGGGTCGAAGAGGGGCCCCTCGGTGAGGGGGTCCGGCGCCTCGACGTCCTCGGGCCCGAGCAGCAGGGCCGCCGGTTCCACCGCGTCGGCTCCGTACGCCCCGTCCTCGCCGCACCGGTGAGTCGGGCTGGCGGAAGGTGAGGTCGTAGCGGCCTCCACCGGCGACCCGCAGCAGGGTGTCACGCAGTTCCGTGGCCCCGGGCACCTCGTTCCCGTCGATCGCGGCGACCTCGAAGCCGGTCCCGGTCAGGGAGAAGGTGCGCGGGCAGTTGTCGGCGTTGACCAGTCGAAGCCGCACCGGGGTACCCGCCGGCACCTCCCTCCACCGCTCCCGGGTGCTGTCCCCGAAGGCGGTGCGCAGTTCCCCGCCGAGACCGTTGTTCCCGCTGAGCGCGCCGCCCCGGGGCGGACCGGCCGGCCCGTCGCCCTCACCGACACTCCACGCGTGCGCCACCACGGCGAGGTCCAGGCCCGGCGGGGCGGGTTCGGGGTCGGGTTCCTCGACGATCAGCGCGCCGAAGAGGCCGCGGGCGACGCTGACGGCGGGCTGCTGATGCGAGTGGTACCAGAAGGTCCCCGCCCGGTCCGGACGGAAACGGTAGACGTGCCGGCCACCCGGTGGCACCGCGTCCTGGGTGACACCGGCCACCCCGTCCTCGGCGTTGGGGACGTCGACCCCGTGCCAGTGCAGGGTGACCCCGCCCCCGACGTTCTTGTTGACCAGGACGACCTCGACCAGTTCCCCCCGTCGGACGCGGAGTTCCGGTCCCGGCAACCGGCCGTTGAAGGCCAGGGCCGCCACCGTCTCCCCGGAGGCCAACCGCAGCGTCTCCTCCGCGGCGGTGAGGGTGATGGTTCGGTCGGGGGTCGCGGTGCGGGGGCCGGTCAACCGGGAGACGTCCCGGTGCGGTGCACCGCCCGGCCCGGGCCCACCCCCCGTGTCGTGGACGTGCCCGTGGTGGCCGGCGCGGGCCGGGAGCCTGCTGTTCTCCGCGGCGAAGGAGAAGACCCCGACGGGGACGAGCACGAGAACGGCGACCCCGGCGGCGAGGCGCGCCAACCGGACGGAGAGGGCCCGGGGCCGCCGGCCGGGGTGGGCCTGCGCCTCGCGGCGTCGCACCTGCCACAGGTACAGGCAGACCGTCCCGACCAGCAGGAAGGCCGAGTGGAGGAGGAAGAGGCCGGTGTGGGGCGGCGCCGGCGGACGCAGGGTCAGGATGGCCCCGGCCACGGCCGCCAGCGCGCACGCCCACACCGGGACCACCAGTCGCGGATCGGCGGCCGACCGGCGCAGGGCCGCCGCCGCGCCGAGGTCCGTTCCGTCCTCCCCCGACGCCCGCGACCGCCGGGCGGCCCGCCCGGTCCGCCGGTACGCGGGAACCGCCATGAGGAGGACGGCCGCGCCGGTCGGCACCAGGGGCACCGCGCCGAACAGGACGTAATCCACGGCCGCGGACCACCCGGCGGCGAGGGCGAGGGCGAGGGCCGACGCGACCCGCAGCAGCAGCGCCACCAGGGCGACGCCCAACAGGACGAGTCCCATCCCGACCCGGCGCGGGAGCCGTGCAGCCGGGCGCAGCGCCAGACGGCGTGCCCCGTGTGCGGCGAACCCCCACAGGACGGCTGTCAACACCGCCCAGAGGACGTTCTGTTCGAAGAGATTCTCCACCATGCCGGACAGGGTGCGGGCCCGCGTTCGAGTCCGCCTCGAGTCGAGTCCGCCTTGAGGCCGCTCGGTGATGCTCACGACGCCCGGGGCGCCCGCCACGGGCGTCCCGCACCGGAGGGGTATCGACATGCAGGAACGGCGCTGCGCGCTGGTGACCGGAGGTTCGCGCGGCATCGGCCGGGCGATCGCGGTCCGGCTGGCCCGGGAGGGCTACGACATCGGCTTCTGCTCGCGCTCCGCGGACGAGGCGGCTCTGGAGACGTCCCGGCTGGTCGCCGCGGAAGGGGCCGCCGTCCACCACTCGGTCTGTGACGTCACCGACCTGGCCGCGGTACGCGGGTTCGTCGCGGAGGCGGAGGAGAAACTCGGACCGCCGCACGCGGTGGTCAGCTCGGCCGGGGTCCTGCGGGACCGGCCGATGGCGCTGATGAGCGCGGAGGACTGGAGGACGGTGGTCGGCACCAGCCTGGACGGCGCCTTCCACCTTTCCCGCGCGGTGCTGCGCGGGATGCTCACCCGCCGGGCCGGGGCCCTGGTGAACGTCTCCTCCGTGATCGGTGTGTACGGGAACGCCGGCCAGAGCAACTACGCCGCCGCCAAGGCGGGACTCAACGGGTTGACCCGGGCCCTGGCCAAGGAGGTCGCCCCCCAGGGGATCCGGGTGAACGCCGTCGCCCCGGGGTTCATCGAGACCGACATGCTCCGGGACATGAGCGACGCCGCCAGAAAGACCGCCCTGGGCAAGGTCGCCATGGGACGGTTCGGCAGCGCCGAGTCCGTCGCCGCGCTGGTCGCCTTCCTGCTGTCCGACTCCGCCGACTACATCACCGGTCAAGTGGTGCGGATCGACGGCGGGATCGCGCTGTGAGGTGGCGGTGATGTCCTCCGAGAGCGTGACCGCCGGCCCGCCCGCGGCCGGCGCAGAACCCTCCGCGCCCGAACC
>NZ_VKHT01000060.1 GCF_014141535.1 Streptomyces alkaliphilus
GCCCCGACGTCCCGCCTCCCTCGGCCCACGGGAGGGAGCCCGAGAGGTCCCCTTCCCGACCCACCGGTGGGCGGTCCGGCCCGGAAAGAGGCAGGGTGGAGGTCCCGGCATCGGGCCGGGAGGAGGACGGCTCCCCGGAGGAGGCGCGGTGGACGCCCACGATCTGGACGACGTCCTGGAGGGTGCGCTGAGCCGGCTCGCGCTCCTCGCCGAGGTCACCACGGCCATGGGAAGCACCCTCGACGCGGCCGAGGCACTGCGCCGGGTGTGCCACATCCTCGTCCCCCAACTCGCCGAGTGGTGTGCCGTGGATCTGTTCGAGGACCCGGACGGCGAGGACGGGCACGGTCTGAGCCGGGTGGCGGTGCTGCACCACGACCCGGACGCCCTCCCGGCCGGGGTGACCACCGGGCCGCTGTCCCCGCCGCCCCGGAGCGCGGCAGGACCGGCGGCCCGGGTACTGCGCGGCGCCGGTCCCCTGCTGGTCACGGACCCGCCGGAACCCACCGACCCGCCGTCGGTGGGTTCCCCGGAACTGCTGGGCCGGGTGCCCGCCGGGTCGGCCGTGGTGGCCCCGCTGCGGGCCCGGCGCCGTGTCCTCGGCGCCCTCACCCTCGCCCGAACGGACGAACGTGAACGACCCTTCGACCGCGACCATCTCGAACTGGTGGACGATTTGGCCCATCGGATCGCTCTGGCGGTCGACAACGCCCGTCTGCACCGCGAGGTGCGGTACACCGCCGAACAGTTCCAACGCGCCCTGCTCCCCGACCTCCCGCAGGTGGACCGTCTGCGGCTGGAGGCGCGGTACGCCCCCGCGCGGGCCGAGGCCGCCGAGATCGGCGGTGACTGGTACGACTGCTTCGTGCTGCCCACCGGCAACACGGCCCTGATCATCGGCGACGTGACCGGCCACGACATGCGCGCCGCCATCGCGATGAGCCAGTTGCGCAACATGCTGCGCGGTATCGCCTGTGACCGCCAGGAACCGCCGGGGAAGATCCTCGGGCGCCTCGACGTGGCCCATCACACCGTGTCCCGCACCACCGCGACCTGTCTGTACGCGTACCTGAGCGGCCCCGTGGAGGGGCCGTGGGAACTCCACCACTCCGCGGCCGGCCACCCGCCGCCGCTGCTGGTCGGCCCCGAGGGCGACACCCGCTACCTGGAGGGCGGACGGGGCATGATGCTGGGTGTCGCCTCCGGAAACGTCCGCCCCAGCACCACCGATCGCCTGCCCGCCCGTTCGACGCTGGTGCTGTTCACCGACGGGTTGGTCGAGCGTCGGGGGGAGAACATCGACCTGGGGCTGACCCGCCTGCGCCAGCACGCGGCGGCCCTGGCCCGCGAGTCGCTGCCGGTGTTCTGCGACGAACTGCTCGCCGGTCTGCTGGTCGACCACCACCCGGACGACGTGGCCCTGCTGGCCCTGCGGCTGCCCTCCGGCCGCGACGCCTGACGCGCCGGCGGCCCGGCCCGGGCCGCCGGAAAACCGTTGGGTCCGCCGGATGGTCGGCCGGCAGGATGTGCGGCGGCCGGTTCGCGGGACCGACCGGGACCGGAGACGGGGAACGGGGCGGTGGCGATGGGTCGAGCCGAGGGGACGGAACGGGCACGCCCGGGCGACGTGCCGCGACTGCCGGCGACCCGGGAGGAGGCGGAGGCCGCCGAACGCCAGGGGCGCCACCTGCGCTTCCTCTTTTTCTGGGGTTCTTCCGGGGACTACCGCCCCTGCACCGACGACACGCCGGGTCCGGCCTGCCTCAGCCAGTGGTGGGAGGCGCCGTTCACGGCGGACGGCCACACCTTCCCCACCGCCGAACACCACATGATGGCCCACAAGGCGTGGCTCTTCGGTGACGGGGAGACGGCGGAGCGCGTCCTGGCCGCCCGGCACCCCGGCGAGGCCAAGCGGCTGGGGCGTGGGGTCCGGGGATTCGACGAGGAGGAGTGGCAACGCCGGCGCCGGGGGATCGTGGTGCGCGGCAACCTCGCGAAGTTCGGGGCCCGGGCCGACCTGCGTTCCTACCTCCTCGGCACCCGGCACCGGGTGCTGGTGGAGGCGAGTCCCCTGGACCGGGTGTGGGGCATCGGGCTCACGGCCGATGATCCGGCCGCCGGTTCGCCCGCGGCCTGGTGCGGGGCCAACCTGCTGGGATTCGCCCTGATGGACGTCCGCGCCGCGCTGTCGCCGCGGGGCTCCTGACACGGCCCCCACGGCCGGCGCCGGGCGGAACCGCCGCCGGGGCGGGGGCCCGTCGCGCGGCGGGCCCCCACCCCGGCGGATCAGCGCTCCCCGCGCCGGACGGGCCGGGCGGCGGTGATCCGGACGGTCGGGGTGTGGGAGACGGCCTCGGCCTCACGCGGACCGCCGGGACCACCCGGTTTCCCCGGTTTCCCCGGGTCGGGCTTCGGCGGGGTCGTCCCGCCCCCGGCCAGGGCGGTGACGAGCGAATCCACCACCTCCCGTGCGGCGTCCTGCTCCCGCACCCCGTTCAGCAGGACGGCGAAGGCCAGCTCCCGTCCACCGGCGTCGGTGGTGTACCCCACCAGGCCCTCGACGCCGGGTAGTTCACCGGGAACCGCCCGGGTGACGCCGGCCGCCGGCCCCTCGCAGAGCCGTTCGGCCAGGGCCCCGTCGGCGGCGCAGGCGGTCGGCAGCGCGTCCCGCCACGCCGGGTACCAGAAAGCGTCCCGCACGCCCAGCAGGACATCGGTGAGCCCGTGCGCCTCGACCAGGTTGTCCCGCGACAGTCCCGACCCGTCCGCCTGCCGGGGGATGGGCTCCGCGAGGCCGAGGTCGGCCAGGGCCCCCGCCATCACCGTCAGGCCCTGCTCCGCGGTGCCGACCCCGGTGTGTTCCCGACCGAGGCTCCGCAACCACGCCTCGGCGTGCGGGGCGTTGGGATGGCGCAGCAGGTGGCGTGCCATCTCGGTGATCGGCGGGGAGGAGTGGTCGGCCACCGGATCGAGGTACCCGTGCACCTCCTCGTCGACCCGCAGGTCACCGAGGACCTCCACCCCCGCGTCGGTGAGAGCGGCGGCGAACACCTCGCCCACGTGGCGGTGCGGGTCCGGTACCGGCAGGTGGGTCACGACCGGATCGGCGCCCGGGGCCATCCACCCGTCCACCACGAGCGTGCCGTCCCCGGGGTTCCGGTACGTGACCGTCCGGGTTTCGGAGGAGGTGATCGCGCGCGGGTCCACCGGGACGGCCGGGGAGGCCGGGTGGATCGTCACCGTCGGCGGTGACCACCCGTCGACCCCCGCCTCGACGGTGAGCCGCACCGTGTTGGTGAGGTACCGGACGCCGCCCTCCCCGGGGACCGGGTCGGGGGAGAGCGTCAACTCCGAGACGGGGGCGCCGGAGGGTGTGCCGAGGTCGTCCACGGTCCAACCGGTGCCGTACCGGTCGGGGGAGAAGAGGCTGCCGAAGGCGCCGGAGGCGATCACGAGGTCCCCGGTGACGGTGGTGATCCCGACGTCCGCGACCTGCTCGGCGAGGTCCCGGTAATCGGAGACGGTCGTGGTGGGGTCGCCGTGTCCGCGCAGCACGAGGTCGACGGTGCCGGGCGTGGCGCCACCGGTCTCCACGACCTCGGTGCGCCAGCGGTAAGGCGCCTGTGCCTCGTGGCGGGGGCCGAGGCGCTCCAGAGCGGCGGCGGAGGTCGCGATCATCAGGGTCTGCGCGGGGGTCAGGTGGTCCCGGCCGCTCCGGTCGTACAGCACCGCCCCGGTGTCGGCGTCGCGGACGACGACGGCGGTCCGGGCGCCGGCCGTGCGGGGGTCCTCCAGCAGGGCGTCGATGACGGTCCTCGGGAATTCCGCCCCCGCGCCCGGTGGCGGGGCGGCGGGGGCGGCCCCACCGCCGGGCAGCAGCACCAGGAGGGACGCCGTGGGGACGCTCAGGAGGCGCAGCGCGGTCCGTCGGTACGGGTGTCTTCTCATGACACCGATTCACCGACACGCCGCGGGCGACGGGAAGGTGGACGGAGGCGGGTTCCGCCGTGAATACGTTCCCGCCGCACCGTCGCCCGGGTCAACGGTACGAGGGACGCGCACCCCCGGGACGCGGGGGACGACCGCGCCCGGAGGGCGTCAGGGCGCCGGGATGCGGGCGGCGGTCCCCGACACCCGGACCCGCGGGTCCCCGGCGCGGAGTTCGACCGAGAGCACCGAGGGCCGACCCATCTCCACGCCCTGGTGAAGGGTCAGCCGGGCGTCCCCGGGGACCAGTCCCGCCGAGCGCAGGTAACCGCCCAGCGCCGCCGCGGCGGCACCGGTCGCGGGGTCCTCGACCACTCCGCCCACCGGGAAGGGGTTGCGCACCAGCAGGGTGTCGGCGGCCGGCCGCCACACCAGGGTCACGGTGGTCAGCTCGTGCGCGAGCATCAGCCGGGTGAGGCGGTCGGTGTCGTAGCCGATGTCCGCCAACCGGTCGCGCCCGGCGGCGGCCAGCACCAGGTGCCGGGCCCCGGCGAAGGCGATCCGGGGCGGGATGGTGGGGTCCAACTCGCCCTCCGACCAGCCCAGGGCGGCCAGTACGCCGGCCACGAGACCGTCGGGCGCGGGGAAGTCCTCGGCCGGGACGCTGGTCAGGGTCGCGACCGGTCCCTCCGGCCCCCGGGTGACCGTCACCGGCACCACGCCCGCCGGGGTGGCGAAGACCAGTTCCACGGGGTCCGCCGGCTCGTCCGTCCCGGTCGCGCCGGGCGCCGGCCCGGCCCCGGTCATCCGCTCCGCCGTCGCGACCGCGGAGGCGATGGTGGCGTGACCGCAGAACGGCACCTCGGCGAGCGGGCTGAAGAAGCGCAGGGAGAAGCCGCGTCCCGCCGGGGCGTCGAGATCGGGCGGCGGCGGGGCGAGGAAGGCGGTCTCGGAATACCCCAGTCGGGCGGCGAGGGCCTGCCGTTCGGGGTCGGTCATGTCGCCCGAGTCGAACACCACCCCGGCGGGGTTGCCACCCCCGGGGTCGGTGGAGAAGGCGGTCAGGTGCAGCACCTCGCGCCCACCCGTCACCGAATGGCCGGGAGACCCGGGAGATTCGGCGCCGTGGGGCGGGGTGTCCGGGGAGTGGACGAGGGACGCGTCGGGACCGGTGTCGGGATTCATAGTGGTCGGTAACGACCGGCCGACCGGGGGTATTCCGGGCCATTCGGGGCACGGCCGCCGACGCCGGGCCCGGGCCCCGAAAATCACCGCCGTCACCCATATGGTCATGGGATGATTGGCTGGTTCCTGCAAACATCCGGAGAAGGCGCATGTCCCAGCCCGGTCCCTTCCGCGAGACCGACCCCGACCCCGACCGCGAACCGTTCGCCCCCGGCCCCGTCGCCGGGGCGCCCGGGGACACCTCCCGCCGGCCCGGCCCGGCCGCCGACGTGACGGTCCGCACATCCGACGCGTGTGTCACCACCGTCGAACACGATCCCATCCCCGACATCGCCGTCGGAGCCCTCCCGGCCGGTGGGGAGAAGGCGACCGCGCCACTCTCCCCGCCCATCTCCCGGCGCCGTCGCGCCGGGATCCTGATCACCCTCATCCTCGGCGGCCTGACTGCACTGCCGCCGCTGTCGATGGACCTCTACCTGCCCGCGCTCCCCGAGATCGGCGGGGTGATGGACACCGGCGCGGCCAATGTCCAGCTCACCCTCACGGCCTGTCTCCTGGGCCTGGGACTGGGCCAACTGATCACCGGCCCGATGAGTGACCAACTCGGCCGCCGCAAACCGCTGATCGCCGGCATGATCTGCTACATCGCGGCCTCGGCGGCCTGCGCCTTCGCCACCTCCATCGAAATGCTCATCGTCTTCCGCACCATTCAGGGCCTGGCCGGGGCGGCGGGTGTGGTCATCGCCCGCGCGATCGTCCGGGACATGTTCGACGGCCTGGCCATGGCGCGGTTCTTCTCCACCCTCCTGCTGATCTCCGGGGTGGCGCCGATCCTGGCGCCCGTGGTGGGCGGTCAGCTGTTGCGGTTCACCTCATGGCGCGGGCTGTTCATCCTGCTCGCCGTCGGTGGCGTGGTCCTGGTTCTGATCGTCGTCCGGCTGCTGCCCGAGACACTGCCGCCGGAGCGCCGCACCTCCGGGGGCATCGGGCCCGCCCTGCGCGACATGCGGGAGCTGTGCCGCGATCGGTTCTTCCTCGGCCATATGCTCACCTGCAGCTTCGCCTTCGCCGCCCTGTTCGCCTACGTCGCCGCCTCGCCCTTCGTCGTCCAGGAGCTCTACGGGGCCTCGCCGCAGACCTTCAGCCTGCTGTTCATGGTCAACTCCATGGGGCTGATAGCCATGAGCCAGGTCAACGGTCGGATCCTGGTCGGTCGGGTGTCGCTGAACGCGGTGATCGTGGTCGGCCTTGCGATCATCGGACTGGCCTCGGTGGCGCTGCTGCTGATGACCCTCGGGGTGTTCGGGGAGGTCGGCCTCCTCCCGCTGGCCGTGGCGCTCTTCGTACTGATGTCGGCGATGGCGCTGGTGCTGCCGAACTCCAACTCCGAGGCGCTGCTGCGCACCCCGCACGTGGCGGGTTCGGCCTCCGCCCTGCTGGGCGCCGCGCAGTTCTTCATCGGGGCCGTCGCCTCGCCGCTGGTCGGCGTGGCGGGCGAGGACACCGCCGTTCCCATGGCGGTCGTCCAGTTGACCACCACGGTGATCGCCGCGGTCTCCTTTTTCGTACTGTGCCGCCCATGGCAGCGCAACTCCCCCCGGAAGACGGCCGACCTTCCCTGACCCCCGGGCCCGGGGAGGAAATCGGCGATCCGACCCTTGAACTGGACGCCCTGCGCCGGGAGGTGGACGACCTCCCGCGCGGGGAGCCCCCGTGCTGCGGCGGGGTGGTGGTGCTCGCCGGGCGCGGCCCGGTCGACCTCCTCCACCACGCCGCCGGATGGGCGGTGCGCTGGGCCGACCGGGACCGCGAACTCCCCCGCGAGCGGTGGGAGCCGGTGCGCCCCGACACCCCCTTCGACCTGGCCTCCCTCACCAAACTGTTCACCGCGGTCCTCGCAGTCGGTCTGATGGAGGAGGGAGAGCTCGCCCCGGACACCCGGGTCGCCGATCGACTGCCGGAGTTCGGGGCGGCCGGCAAGGGGTCGATCACCGTGCGGCACCTGCTCGCCCACACCTCCGGCCTGCGCCCCGAACTCCCGCTGTACGACGCGCCGCCCGGCCGCCGTCTGGAACCGCTGTGGCGGGAGAGTCCGCTCCATCCGCCGGACACCGTCCGGATCTACTCCGACCTCAACCTCATCGCCCTGGGCGTCCTGCTGGAGCGCGTCACCGGACGCCGCCTCGACGCCCTCCTCCGCGAGCGGGTCACCGAACCCCTCGGCATGGGTAGCACCCGCTTCGGCCCGGTGCCCGGCGCGGCGGCGACCGAGGACCAGCGGCGGCCGGTGGCCAAGCTGGACCGGGGGATGGTGCGCGGCGCGGTCCACGACGAGAACGCCTTCGCCCTGGGTGGCGTCGCCGGGCACGCCGGGCTCTTCTCCACCGCGGCCGACCTCGGTCGGCTGTGCCGAGCCCTGCTCGCGGGGGGCGGCCCGATCCTCGCCCCCCGTTCGGTCGGTCTCCTGCTGGACCCGCCGGGCCTCGCGTTCGCGGTCGACCAACCGTGGTTCATGGGAGCGCTCGCCGGGCGCGGCGCCGCCGGACACACCGGCTTCACCGGGACCTCCCTGGTCGTGGACCGGGCCACGGACGCCTTCCTGGTCCTGCTGGCCACCACGGTCCACCCCGTGCGACCCTCCCGCCCCGACAGCCGGTTCCGGGCGGCGGCGGCCGATCGGTTGGCCCGGGCGATCGCCGCCGGGGCCGGGGAATCGACCGACCGTAGAATCGGCGGGTGAACGGCACCACCGCACCAGCCCCCGCCGACCGCCTGCGCGCCGCCCTGGAGACGCTGCTGGACGGCCTGCCCGAACGCGGCACCGCCGAGGCGGTGGAGCGGCTGATCCACCACTACCGGGGCCGCACCCCCACCGACGCCCCGATCCTGCGGGACCGCGCGGACGCCGCCGCCTACGCCGCCTACCGGATGCCCGCCACCTTCGGCGCGACCTCCGCCGCGTTGAGCGCCCTCGCGGCCCGACTGCCGGGATGGTCGCCCACTTCCCACCTGGACGTGGGCGGCGGCACCGGCGCCGCGGTCTGGGCCGTCGAGGCGGTCTGGTCGGGCGGGCGCCCGATCACCGTCCTGGACTGGGCCGGGCCCGCGCTGGACCTGGGTCGGGAGCTGAGCCGGGGCGTCGGGGCGCCCCCGGGGCTGCGCGCCTCCGAGTGGCGCCGGACCCGCCTGGCGCCCGGACTCGAACTGCCGACGGCCGAGCTGATCACGGTCTCCTACGTCCTGGGCGAGTTGACCGGGGAGACCCGCGACGCCCTGGTGGACGCCGTCGCGGGGACCGCGGGCCGGGTCGCCGTGTTCGTCGAGCCGGGCACCCCCGAGGGCTTCGCCCGGATCCGTCGGGCCCGGGAACGGTTGATCGGGGCCGGGATGCGCCTGCTCGCCCCCTGCCCGCACGACGGGGAGTGCCCGATCGTGCCCGGCGCCGACTGGTGCCACTTCGCCGCCCGGATCGGCCGTTCCGCGCTGCACCGCCGGATCAAGGGCGGGGAGCTCGGTCATGAGGACGAGAAGTACTCCTGGGTGGCGGCGGCGCGTCCGCCGCTGCCCCCGGGCGCGGCTCCGGCCCCCGCCCGGATCGTGCGGCGCCCGCGCGTCCGCAAGGGACTGGTCCTGCTGGACCTGTGCACCCGGGACGAGGGGCTGCGGGAGCGGACCGTCAGTCGCCGGGACCGGGAGACGTACCGGGCCGCACGCCGCGCGACCTGGGGCGACGCGGCGGACTTCCCACCGACCGGCGGAGAGGCGGCTCCCGGGGCCGACGGGTGAGCGGCGCCTCCCACCCCCGCCCGGCGGGTCCCGTCCGGCCGGGCGCGGGTCATCGGCCGTCCACGGGATCTCCACCGGGTGGTCGTGAGGTGTCCACCAGGTGTTCGGAGAGTGTTCGCCGTGGAGTCATGAAGCGGCGGAATCATGCCACCGGCATGACACCGGTGTGACGAACATGTCACCGTTTTCGACCTTTCGGCGTCCTGCGGATTACCCATTCCCGTCGCGCACAGGGCAGGATGGTCGGACAACGGCCACGCGGACCTCGGAGAAGTGAGGCGGTAGTCAGCCCATGAAACGCGAGCGCGGTTTGCCCCGCTGGATGCGGTCCCGTGCGGCCCGACGCGCCGCCGGGGCGGACGCCGCCGCCCGGGCCAGGGAGGACCTGCTGCTCGCCGCCGCAGCCGCCGGACTGCCGCTGGCACCCGCGGCCCACCCCGACGGGTACGGCTGTTCCTGCGAGCGCATCGGCTGCCCCACCCCGGCCCGGCACCCCCTCTCCCCGGCCTGGCAGACCCAGGCCGGCACCGACTCGGGTCGGGTGCTGCACTGGTCCCGCGCCGAGCCGGAGGCGAACTTCGTCACCGCCACCGGCCGGGTGCACGACGTGCTGGACGTCCCTCTCGCGGCCGGTCGCGCGGCCCTGGAACGACTCACCGCCGCGGGCGTGGAGGTCGGTCCGGTGGCGCTGGTCGAACAGGACGAGCGGATGCTCTTCTTCACCGCCACCCGGGGCACGCCCGATGACGAGGACGAGTGGTGGCCCTGCGAGCTGGACTGCCACCCCGAGACCATGGCCGAGCACCCCGGGCTGCGCTGGCACTGCCGGGGCAGTTACGTCCTGGTGCCGCCGGCCCGGCTGCCGGGGCCGATCGGGGCCGGCTCCGCCGCGCCCGCCGTCACCTGGCTGCGCGGTCCCGAGTACCCGCTCCCCGATCCGCTCTCCCTGCTGGGCACCCTCACCGACGCCTGCGCCGCCCACGCCGAACAGCACCGTGACGACCACCCGGCCGGGGCCTGGCCGGTCCGCTGACCCGCCCGTCATCCGGGCTTCGCCGCCACCCCGGCGCCGCGGCCCTCACGGCGTCGGCGCCCTCAGCCGCCCTTCGCGCCGACCGTCATCGCGATCCGGGCGAGCACCCGGACCGGACCGCCCTCGACGGGCACCGCGGCGGCCTGGATCGACAGCCGCTCCGAGGTCACCGAGCGCTCGGCCGTGCCCTCCATCAACGCCTCCACGTACTCGTCCACCACGGGCGTCTCGCCCTCGGCCCAGGTCTTCTTCTCGTGGTGGTGGGAGGTGAAGAAGACCAGCGCGCCGCCGTCGACGGTGCGCAGCCCCACCGGGGCGTGGGCGGCGGCCTCCGCCTTCAGGTCCCGGTACTGCACCACGAACTCCGGACGGGTCCCCTCCTCGGCCCGGCGCTCCACCTCCCCCGTGGTGTGCCGCCCCTCCGCGAAGACGATGGGCCCGCCCCCGGAGGCATCATCGGGAGCACCGTCGGTGGAGCCCGACCCCCGGGCGAGGAACTCCGCGTAGGCACCACTCAACCGATCGGCCTCACCGGCCACCGGAACCGCCTCGGCCCAGCCGTCGCCGTCCACCAGGAGTTCGGGGACCTCCTCCGGGGGCACCACGGCCAGGTAGGAGGCGCACCACTCCTCCTCGATCGAGTTCCGGGTGAAGACCAGCAACCAGCGGTTCGCGTCGCCCTCCCGTCCGCTCTCCGCGTCGGCGAGGAAGAATTTCGGCCATCCGGCCTGCCGGGGGATGGCGAAACGCGCGTCGGTGAAGTCCAGCGGCCGGTAACGGGGGTTCCCCTCCGGGTGCACGGCGCTTCTGGCCCGGTGACCGGCCTGGTTGATCTCCCCCAGGGGGCCGGTGTCGATCTCCGGGTTCAGTTCGGCGTCGTAGACGGGGTTGGCCTCGTTGCCGATGGCGGCGTAGCGGGCCAGTGCCTCCGCCGCCTCCTGTGGGGTGGTCGCGGGCACCACGGAGTTCTCCCCGTGCACGCGTACGCAGCCGCTCACCAACAGCGCCGTGACCGCCAGGAGCGCGAACAGCCGCGCCATCGGCCCGGCGTTCGTCCGGCCCGTCGTCCGCACCGCCCCCATCGCGACCTCCCCGCCGCCGGCGCGCCGGTTCCGACGCGTCCCGTTGATCGTTGACCGGTTCCCCGTGGTCCCCCGTGGTGACACCCCGCCGGGATCGCCGGCCGGATCCGCGCGGTCGCCGGCCGACCACGGGCCCCCGGTGACCACCGCGTGAGCCCATGCATCGTATCCGTGTTCGTGGGGGCGTTCGGCATGGGATGATCCCCCGACCCCGCCCGGGGCGGGGGAACGGGCCACCGACGGATCAACGGAACGACGGATCGGTGAACCGACGGATCGCCGCCCGGAGCGGGCGGACGCGTCGTGATCGGAGGGGGACGGGG
>NZ_VKHT01000600.1 GCF_014141535.1 Streptomyces alkaliphilus
GGGCGTCGGGCCCGCGGGTCCCCGCGGCGTCGGGCGGGGCGTCGGGCGCGTCCCGCCGGGGTCGCGACAGCACCGGGAGCCCGGGGAGGCCGGGCCCCCCGGCCGCCCCGAACAGGACGCCGGCCGCGGCGAAGACGACCGCGCAGACCAGTCCGCCCATCCCGGCGCCGAGCGCGGCATCGGCCGGTCCGGCCGGGAGGAGGCCCGCCGCGGCGTCGGCCGCCGGCCGGGCCGCGACACCGGCCGCCAGGGCGGCGACCGTCAACCGGGCCAGCCCCGCCAGCACCCGTCCGGGGCGGGCGGGCACCACCCGGAACCGGCCGCCGCACAGCATCAGCAGGGCCGTCACCGCGACGCCCGCGGCGTTGGCCGCCGCGATGCCGGGGGCACCCCACCGGTCGGCGAACGCCACCCCGGCCACCACCGTGACCGCCAGGCCCGCGGACATCGCCGCGACGGGGTACCAGCCCGGCCGTCCCGCCGCGCAGTAGGGGCGGATGAGCGCCCCCACCAGGGTGTGGCCGAGGAGCCCGAGGGCGTAGACGCGCAGCACGCCGGCGGTGGCGTCCCCGGCCGCCGCGTCGAAGGCGCCCTGCTCGAACAACAGGCGGACCAGTTCCGGCGCGCAGGAGACGAGCCACGCGGCGCCGAGGAGGGCGATCGCGCCGGCGAGCAGCAGGTCGCGCTCGACCCGGTCGCGGGCCCGATCGAGATCACCGTCGGCCATCGCCCGGGCGATCAGGGGAAGGGTGACGGTGCAGATCATCAGGGCCGCGACCATCGGGAGCTGGCCGATCTTCTGGGCGTAGTTCAGGTGCGAGATGGCCCCGGCGGGGAGTTCGGAGGCGAGGTGGCGCTCGACCAGCACCTGGGACTGCCGGGCCAGGGCGAACAGCGCGACGGGAAGCACCACCGCGAACGTCGTCGCCCCGGCGCCCTCCGGCCGCCGCGCGCCCGGCGCGGGCCCCGCCGCGGGCGGTGTCCCCGGCGCTCCGGTCCCGTCGGATTCCGGCACCCTCCGCTCGCGCAGGCGACGCAGGACGAAGGGCAACTGCACCAGGACCATGAGGACCCCGCCGACCGCGACGCCCACCGCCGCCGCCCGGATGCCCCACACGTCGTGCAGGAGGAGGGCGCAGAGGACGATGCCGACGTTGTACGCCGCGTACACGGCGGCCGGCGGGGCGAAGCTGCGGTGGGCGCGCAGCAGGGCGCTGAAGTACCCGGCGACGCCGAAGGCGAGGACGGTGAGGGAGGTCAGGCGGGTGCAGGTGACGGCCGTGGTCGGGTCGGCGAGGCCCGGCGCCAGCAGATCGACCACCAGTGGGGCGGCCAGGGCGGGGACGGCCGCCGCCGCGGCCAGCCAGAGCGCCAGTCGGGGGAGGCCGGCGGCGACCAGGGCGCGCACCGGGTCCGGTCCCGCCGCGCCCCCGGCGGCCCGATCGGCGGCGCGACGGGCCAACGCCAGGCTGAAGGCGGGGACCAGCACCAACGCCATGGCGTCCTCGATGAGGAGCGTGGAGGCGAACTCGGGGATCGTCCAGGCCACCAGGAAGGCGTCGGTGGCGTCGCCGGCGCCGTACAGGCCGGCGAGCGTGCGGTCGCGGAGCAGACCGAGCAGGGAGCCGGCGGCCAGCAGCAGGCCGGTGATCCCGGCGGCCCGGGCGACGAATCGGTCCTCCCGGCGAATCCCGCGGCCCCGGCCGACCCGGCGGGGGCGTCCGGCGTCGGCCGGGGCGGGCCCGGCTCCGCCCGTACCGGTGGCGGCGCCCGTTCCCGGTCCGCTCACCGCCGCGCCCCGGTGTCGACGGGGGCCGCGGTGCCCACGGGGTCACCGGGGTTGCCGGGGTTGCCGGGGTTGCCGGGGTTCCCCGTGGCGGAGGCCGGGGCCAGCGCCCACCAGGCGGCCAGCCCGAGGGCCAGGCCCGTCAGCACGGTGGTGGGCCCGCCGATGTCCGCGTACAGGAAGTTGACCAGTTGCCAGATCAACAACCCCGTGGCGGCCAGGCCGAGCCGGCGGGACGGGCCCGGCGGGACGCCGCGCAACCGCCGCGCACACCCCGTCAGGAGAACCGCCCAGGCACCGAACGCGGCCGTCGCGCCCAACAGGCCCTGTTCGGCCAGGACCAGCAGGTACATGTTGTGCGGGGAGAGCAACTGCTGCCGCTCGAACTCCCACCCCGCGCCGCCGGTGTCGCTGCCGGAGGACAGCGCGACGGAGGCCGCCGCGTCCCGGTGGTCGGGAAAGCCGCGCGGCCCGACACCGGTCCACGGTTCCTGCCGCCACATGGTCAGGGCGGCGTCCCACAGGGCGTACCGGTCGATCACCGACTGGTCGGGGGTGTCGGTGACGCGGCCGATGCTGGTGAGCCGGTCGGCGACCTGCCCGGAGCCGGCGGCGGCCAGACCGACGGCGAGCACGCCCCCGCAGACCACCAGGATCAGGGCGCGCCGCGAGAGCCGCCCCGCAAGCAGCACCATCGCCGCGCAGGCGACGGCCGTGGCGATCCAGGCGCCCCGGCTGAAGGACACCGCCAACGGCACCAGGAGCGCCACCGCGCACAGGGGCGCGGCGAGCGAACGGGCGAGCGCCCGGGGCGTGCGGGGGCCCGGCGCGCGCGGCGGGCCCCCGAGCGCGAACGCGACGGCGACCACCATCCCGGCCGCCACCACGCCCGCCATGCCCATCACGTTCTGCGGGCCGTAGGTGCCAACCGCCCGGATGTCCTCGCCCATGTACGAGGCGCCGGTGCCGGTGAGGTACTGGACCGTACCAACCGTGCCCTGGACCACGGCGGGCAGCAGGAGCAGCCCGGCGGCCCACCGGGCCGTGCCGGGGGCGCGCAGCGCCACCAGCAGGGCCAGCGGGAGGAGCACGAACACCTGGAGGTGCCGGGCGAAGCCGGGTACGGCGGCGAGCGGGTCGTCCGCCGTGACGGTCACCACCGCGCAGGCCACCGCCGGGACGGCGATGACCGGCAGGACCCGGGGGGAGAGCCGCTGCGCGTCATCGGGCCGGGGGCGCAGCAGGAGCGGTGCGCAGCACAGGACGAGGACCAGGGAGACCAGGTCGGCGGCACCCGTCGCGGCGGCACCCGGCAACGGCAGCGGGATCGGCACCGCGAGCAGCAGGGCGACGGCGGCCAGGGGGACGAGTACGGGGTCCCGGCGGATCGCCGCCCCGACGGCCCGCCCCCGTGCCCGGACGGTCCCGTCGCTCCCGACGGCCCGGCGCCACCGCCGCGCGGGGAT
>NZ_VKHT01000601.1 GCF_014141535.1 Streptomyces alkaliphilus
CGGTGGGTCCCGAGGGGGGTCGGCCGACATGGCAGTATCGGGTGCCGTCACCGCAAGGACGACGGCACCGCACAACCGACGGAAGGTATGACGTGGCCGAGAAGCTGTACGCCACCATCACGACCAATCACGGGCCCATCCGGGTGGAGCTGTTCCCCCACCACGCCCCGAAGACGGTGAAGAACTTCGTGGAGCTGGCCGAGGGCACCCGCGAGTGGACCCACCCGGCCACCGGCACCAAGGCCGCCGCCAAGCTCTACGACGGCACCGTCTTCCACCGGGTGATCAGCGGCTTCATGATCCAGGGCGGCGACCCGCTGGGCAACGGCACCGGTGGCCCCGGCTACGAGTTCGCCGACGAGATCCACCCCGACCTGGCCTTCACCAAGCCCTACCTGCTGGCGATGGCCAACGCGGGCCCGGGCACCAACGGTTCGCAGTTCTTCATCACCGTGGGCCCGACCACCTGGCTGACCGGCAAGCACACCATCTTCGGCGAGGTCGCCGACGAGGCCGGTCGGAAGGTCGTGGACACCATCGCGGGCACCCCGACCGACGCCCGCACCGACCGGCCGCTGCAGGACGTGGTGGTCGAATCGGTCACCATCGAGCGCGCCTGAGGACGGGTGGTCCCGGTGGGACCGCCCGGCCCGGGAGGGGCGGACGCCGTCGGCGTCCGCCCCTCCCGGCGTTCCGGGTCCGGGAAGGGACCGACCGGAAGCCGGGAGAACGCCGGGGAACGCCGGAGAACAAGCCGGCACGCGAATCACGGCGGAAAACGTAGGATCGACAGTCGGGTCGACACGCGGCGAGAGGGAGGCCATGGCGGATCAGGGACCCCCCGAGGGACCGCGGGGACCGGATGCGGGACGCTCCGAGCACCCCGGGTCGGGGCTCGCCGTCTGCTACCGGCACCCCGAGCGGGAGACCGGCATCCGCTGCACCCGCTGCGAGCGCCCCATCTGTCCGGACTGCATGGTGGACGCCTCCGTGGGCTACCACTGTCCGGAGTGCGTGCGGGCCGCGGCTGCCGCGGCCCGCGGCAGCCGGCCCCGGACCCTGGCCGGCGGGACCGTGCAGGCGGACCCGCGGCTGGTCACCAAGATCCTGCTGGCCCTCAACCTGATCGTCTTCATCGGGGTGTTGGGCGCCGGCACCCCCCTGGTGCGCGACCTGGCGATGCTGGGGTACGCGCGCACCGGGGCCTGGGACACCTCCACCATCGGGGTGGCGTCGGGTGAGTGGTACCGGCTGCTGACCTCGGCCTTCCTGCACCAGCAGTTCTGGCACATCGGCTTCAACATGCTGGCGCTGTGGTTCCTGGGACCGAACCTGGAGGCGGCCCTGGGCCGGGCCCGCTTCCTGACGCTGTACCTGCTCTCCGCCCTGGCGGGCAGCACATTGTCCTACCTGCTCGCGGCCCCGAACCAGCTGTCGCTGGGGGCCTCCGGGGCGATCTTCGGCCTGTTCGGGGCGATGGCGGTGCTGTTGCGCCGGCTGCGCTACGACATGCGCCCGATCCTGGTGCTGCTGGTGATCAACCTGGTCATCACCTTCATGCCCGGGCTGAACATCGCCTGGCAGGCGCACCTGGGCGGCCTGATCGCCGGCGCGGTGATCGCGTGGGCGATGGTGCACGCGCCCCGGGAGCGGCGGGCCCTCGTGCAGTACGGCACCTGCGCGGCGGTCGGCCTGGTGCTGCTGGTGGCTTGCGTGCTGCGCACTCTCCACCTGCTCGGCTGAGACCCGCTTCCCCCGGGTCCCGGGTCGTCCGCCGGCGGGCCGTCACCGGGCCGGCGGAGCCTCCCGACCAGCCCGAACACGGTCCCGGAGTGCCGGGTTATCCACAGCCAACGCCCTGGCCGGGCATGCCATGTGGATGATCACACCGGTTGTCCACACCGCCCGGAAATCCTTCGAATCGGACGTTTTCGCAGGCGAACAGGGGTGCGAGGGGATTCGTGGGCTCGTGCGAACCACCCCCGGGAGACCTCACCACAGGGGGTTATCCACAGCTCGACGGAAGATCACACGATCTGTGGATAACCCCCGGGGGGCACCCGGGCGCTACTTCCACTGGGTGGAGACGACGAACCCGCCGGCGATGAAGCCGAAGCCCACGACGATGTTCCAGTTGCCCAGCGCGCTCACAGGCAGGCTGCCCTCGGTGATGTAGAACACCACGATCCAGGCCAGGCCCACTCCGAACAGCACGAGCATCAGCGGCGCGACCCAGTTGCGACCGGAGGTCATGTCCAACTTCGCGGTCTGCTGCTTCTCGGGCTTCGCGGCGGAGCCGTCCTTCTTCTTGCGGATCCGGGACTTCGGCACGAGAGGTCTCCTGTCGGGTGCGCTGCCCGGGGGCAGCGGGCGGCAGGTTGCCGCGGGTACGTGGTGGTGGATAGTCCGTTAGCGTAGTGGTTCGAACGGTCGGGAAGGGAGCAGGGTGCAGTGAACCGCTTCTTCCCGCGCCTCCCCCGCCGCTTCCGGGTCCGCCCGGGAAGCCCGGGAACCCTCCTCGTCTTCACCCTCGCCGGGCTCCTCTTCTGGACCGCGTTCAGCGTCTCCCGGGGCGCCGACCTCCGGAAGGACGACCCACTGCTCCAATTGTCGGACCTCGTCCGCGACCGGGGGCGGGAGAACACCCGGCAGGAGGAGATCACCGGCCGGTTGCGCGAGGACGTGCGCGCGCTCCGCGAATCCGACACCGGCGTCACCGACGCCGAGATCCGCGCCCTGGAACGCGCCGAGGAGGCCGCCGGACTCACGGAACTCTCCGGCACCGGCCTGACCGTCACCCTCACCGACGCGCCGCCGGACGCCGTCCCCCTGGTCTCCTGGGCCCCCGAGCCGAACCCCAACGACCTCGTCATCCACCAGCAGGACCTCCAGGCCGTGGTCAACGCCCTGTGGGAGGGCGGGGCCCTGGGCGTGCAGGTGATGGACCAACGACTGATCTCCACCAGCGCCGTGCGCTGCGTGGGCAACACCCTGATCCTCCAGGGACGGCTGTACTCCCCGCCCTACACCATCACCGCCGTCGGGGAACGGGAGGACCTGCTCCGCGCCCTCGACGAGTCCCCCGCCATCGGCGTCTACCGGCGGTACGTGGACGCCTACGGGCTGGGGTGGAAGGTGGACGAGCACTCCTCGATCACCCTCCCGGGCTGGAACGGCACCACCGAACTCCAGCACGCCCGCCCCGTGGAGTGACCCGGGGTCGCGGCCCCGGGCGGGCGTGATC
>NZ_VKHT01000602.1 GCF_014141535.1 Streptomyces alkaliphilus
GAGTCGGCACGCGGGGGTGGGAGCACCGGGGCGAGGCGCAGTCGCACCGACAGAGCCGAGTGGTCGGTCAGCCGGTCCGGTCCCGTGCGCGGCTCGTGCACGTAGGCGCATCCTCCCAGCGTTACCCGGACTGATGCCGACACATGGGCATGGTCGTATCGGTAGCCGTCCCCGGTGCGGCCAACCCAGGAGTATTCGAGTGCTGTCGGGTGCAGTGCACGGAAGGCGTCCTCATATCCGGCCCGCGCGAACCAGTCGTAGAACTGGTACTCAAATCCCCGGAAGAAGCGGTAGCGGGGGGAGTGAGCGGGTTCGAGGACGTTGTAGTCCCCAAGGACGATCCGTGATCCTGTTCGTCCATCCGGCAGGGCGGTGCGGCATTCTTCCAGGAAGCGCCGCTTGCGTTCGACCTTCCGCGGCGAGGAGTCGCGGGAGGGTACGTACAGACCGATGACCTCCAGCGGCCCTTCCCGGGTTTCCACACTCACGCCGACCGCCCGGTGGGGCAGGTAGTCAACCATGCGGGATCGGGGAGTCATAGCAAGGCGACTCACGATCATCACTCCGCGCTCGCCCCCCTCCGGCCGGGGAAACACCACCCCGTATCCGGCAGCGGTGAATCGCTCCGCCAGCAAAGCACAGCCGGCGCTGTCAACGGTCTCCGTGAGGACGAGCGTCTGCTCCGGCCGTGAGGTGAGGTAGGCGAACTGCCGTTCCGCTCGTTCCCGGCTGGGCGCGTTCAGGTTGAACGTCAGCACGTCACACGTACTCGGGTTGGTCATGAACCGCCCTTCATCCACGATCCCCTGATGGCCGCCACCACGGCTTCGGCGATCTCATCGGGGCTGTCGCTGCCGGCGTCGAGTTGGAGGACTCGTACGCCGGCGGCTCTGAGGAACCTAGCGGCCTCGCGGAAGGCCGCGCATTCCCGCTCGCTGCTCCGGGGCTCCCGCTCGTACCGGCTGTGTGCTCCTCGGCCCGTCAGCCGTTCCTCGACCACGTCCGAGCGGGCATTGAGGATGACTGCCAGGTCCGGCATGTCGGCGTGCCTGTTGAGCTCCCAGACCACGTCACGACTCACGCCGTCGAGGACCTGGAGGACCAGGGAGGAGGCGATGTACCGGTCACAGATGACCGCCTCTCCGCGTGTGACCGCCGGGCGGATCTCCTGTTCCACATGCATGTACCGGTCGGCGGCGATCAGGCACGCCATCGTCATTCCCCGGTAGGTCTCCGTGCCCGTGCGCGCGAGCCGGCCGAGCGGTGTCCCGCTCGGCTCCCGGGTCTGGTGCACCGGGATACCGGCGGCCTGCAACTCCTCGGCGACCAGGGCTGTGACCGTGGACTTGCCCACACCGCCGGGCCCGTCGATCGTGACGAACAGCCCGGTCATGAGGTGGTCACCAGGGGCAGGATTCGGGACTCGTCCGGGACGACGGGACACTGCTCGGTGTCCACCGCTCCGATCCGTTCCCCGGCGGCCACCACGGCGGCGGGGCACCCCTTCCCGCAGTCGGATGCCATCGAGCACCCGCCGCATGTCGGGTTCGCCCCCATCCGCCAACGGTCCGAGAACCGGCCGTACGCCTCCAGCCGGGCCGCGATGTCGTGGTGTTCCCACACGTTGCCGACCAGGAAGTCGGTGTCCGGGTGCCGGCTCACCCGGGTGCGGGCGGCGAACACCAGGTAGGGGCAGATCGCCACGCCACCGTCGGTGAAGACGTAGATGATCGTGCCCGCCTCGCAGCCCGCCAGGGGTTTGTCGTCGTTGGGGAACCGGATGAGGGTCACGTCCAGGTCCTCATCGGCGAACGGCATGGCCAGGTCCCGGATGTGCCGCATGTGGTCGTCCGGGCGGCGAAGCTTCTGTGAGGCACGTGATGCGCCTCGTCCCATTGAGCCGAGCGGGTTCATCAACACGTACTTTGCCCCCTGCTCCTTGGCGAAGGCGCAGAGCCGGGCGTACTCCTCCTCCCGGGCAAGGTTGTTCGGCGTGCACAACAGCCCTTGAAGGATTCCGGCTTTCGCGAACTCCCTGATGGTGTCGATGGTCTCCTGGAAGCCTTCCTTGCGGCCCCGGAAGACACCGTGGGAGTCGGCCGAGAACCCGTCGAGGGAGACGTTCATGTGCGTGTCCAACTCGGCCAGGCGCTCGATTTGGTGAGGAGTGGGCATCGTCGCGTTCGTGCACACACCGACGTCCATGCCGGCCGCTCGGAACTCCGCAACGATCTGGATGAGGTCGGCGTGCATGAAGGGCTCGCCGCCTGTCAGGGTCACGCGCTTCACCCGTGCCGCTTCGAGCTGCGGGATGAGCCGGTTCTTGATCGAGGCCAACGGCATGTAGGCACCGCGCTTCGTGGCCGAGACGAAGCAGTGCTTGCATGTCTCGTTGCACGGCTCACAGATTTGGATCAACGCCTTGCGGTGCCGGCGGTCAACTGTGGTGCGGAAGTAACAGGACGCGGCCTGCTCTCCGGTGATGATCGGTCGTGCGGTCACATGATCCTCCACAGGTAGGGGGAGTCCGCTTCCGGTGAGCGCGGCAGCCTCACCGGGTGGGGTTGGCACCGGGCCGAGGGCGGAGGGCAACCATCCGTCCCCGGCCCGGGGTTCAGGGGCGCCCGGCGGTTTCCTCGGCCACCAGCGAGCGCAGTCGGGACAGGCAGTCGACGCAGCCGTACATGTCGGCCCGGGTGACGCCGACCTCCACGGGACCGATCCACTGGACCGGCAGGTTCCGGCGGTCGCAGCCGAGCCAGCACCGACCCTGCTGCCACCAGCCGGGACCCGGCCCGCCGTCCAGGAGGGGCCCGGGCTTCCTGCCGATCACCGCGGCGTGGAGGGGCCGGGGCACGGTGCGCCCCCGGTCCGGCCCGGCGGCTTCCGGCGGGCGCGGAGGCAGGAGGGACAGGCGAAGATCAGCCGGGCGGCGGGGCTGGAGCCGCTGTCACGTCCGCCGATGACGCCCGGGTCCCCGGTGGCGCGGTAGGGCGGCGGGCACCAGGTGCAGACCCTCATGACACGTCGGGGCAGGGCAGGAAGCGGTACACCGGCACCGGGGCGCTCTCGCGCGGAACGAGGGTCACACCGCCATCGAGGAGGACCCGGGTGCCCCACTCTTCCCGGCGCAGATCCACCACCGCGCGCAGGGCCCCGCCGAGGTAGCGTCGGGTCCCGCTGCCGGACCCGGGTGGTCTGCACTCGCACGGCTCGAAGGGGACCGGACGGGTCGGGGG
>NZ_VKHT01000603.1 GCF_014141535.1 Streptomyces alkaliphilus
GGGCAGGCCGGGGGCGGGGTCGTAGGCGGCGAGCATCGCGAGGAACTCGCCCCAGAAGCCGGCCAGTCCCGGCAGGCCGAGGGAGGCCATGGCTGTGAAGGCGAACAGCGCGCCCAGCCGGGGGGCGCGTCCGTACAGGCGGGCGCCGGAGCCGCGCGCGGTCAGCTCGTCCAGGCGGGTGGTGCCGGTGCGTTCCCGGATGCCGCCGACCAGGAGGAAGAGCAGGCCGGTGATCAGACCGTGGGCGATGTTGGCGAACAGCGCGGCGTTGATCCCGGTGGGGGTGAGGGTGGCGATGCCCAGCAGCACGAAGCCCATGTGTCCGACCGAGGACCAGGCGATGAGCAGCTTGAGGTCGGCGCCGCGGCGCACCAGGTCCAGGCAGACCAGGGAGGAGTACACGATGCCGGTGACGGCGAACGCGCCGAGCCAGGGCGCCAGCGCGGCGGTGCCCTCGGGGACGGCGGGCAGGAGGATGCGGACCAGGCCGTAGGTGCCGGTCTTCAGCAGCACCCCGGCGAGGAGCACCGAGCCGATGGTGGGCGCGGCGGTGTGCGCGGGGGGCAACCAGCCGTGCAGCGGCCACATCGGGGTCTTGACGGCGAAACCGAGGCCCACGGCGAGGACGACGAGGATCTGGACGTCGCGTCCCAGCCCCTCGCCCTGCGCGGCGGCCAGCGCGGTCATGTCGAAGGTGCCGGCCCGGCCGCCGAGCAGCAGGAAGCCCAGGAGCATGAGCACCGAGCCGACGAGCGTGTAGACCACGAACCGGCGGGCGGCGGGCCCGCTGCCTCCCCCACCCCAGCGGGCGATGAGGAAGTACATCGGGATCAGGACCATCTCGAAGGCCAGGAAGAACAGGATCAGGTCGAGCGCGGCG
Organism: Streptomyces alkaliphilus; assembly: GCF_014141535.1. GTDB lineage: Bacteria > Actinomycetota > Actinomycetes > Streptomycetales > Streptomycetaceae > Streptomyces > Streptomyces alkaliphilus. The sequence goes on from NZ_VKHT01000603.1 coordinate 881, forward strand.
AAGGTGGCCAGGGCCCCGCTCAGCAGCACCAGCAGCAGTGCCACCAGGGCGGTCGGGTGCGGTCCGGCGGGCGGGCGGCGGTAGGCGTGCAGGGCGCACAGGAAGCCGAGCAGGGCGGTGAGGACGAGCAGCGGCAGCGAGATCCCGTCCACGCCCAGGTGCAGGCGCACCCCCAGGGCGGGGATCCACTCCAGGTCGGTGACGGCCTGCGGCCGGGCGGCGGCGTCGCGGTCGAAGGACGCGGCCAGCAGCAGGGCGGCGGCCAGCACGACGCCGGTGACGACCACGCCGTGCCGCAGCACCGCCTGTTCTGGGGAGCGTCCCCTCAGGCCGGGGGGCGCGGGGAGCAGCGCCGTTGCCGCGCCCACCAGGGGCAGGGCCACGACGACCAGCAGGAGCAGTCGCGTCACGGAGTCGTCGAGGGTGATCACGGCGCTCATCCTCCGGTGGTGGTGACGGCGACGACGGCCAGGGCGAGGGCGGCCACGGCCGTCACGGCGAGGTAGAGCTGGACGTTGCCGGTCTGCAGGCGGCGGGCGAGGGCGCCGAGCAGGCCGGGGGCCCCGGCGGCGGCCCGCACGTAGGTGTCGACGACCTCGCGGTCCAGGAAGCGGGCGAGCCGGCCGGCGGCACGGACCGGTCGCACGGCGAGGGCCGCGGCGGCGGCGTCCATGCCGAAGCCGGCGGCGGCCGGGCGGCGCAGCCGCCCGAGGAGGGCGGGCCCGGGGTCGGCGATCGGGTCGCGGGGGTCGGTCCCGCGACCGAAGTCCTCCTCGTAGCGGCGGCGCCAGGCGGCCCAGGTGACGAGCACGCCGAGCAGGGCGGCGCCGAGGGAGACGACCGAGGTGGCGAGGTGGGGGGCGAGGTCGCCGCCGTCCAGGCGGGTCCCGAGGGTGTCCCATGCCAGGCCGAGACTCAGGGAGGGGATGGCGAGCAGCCACAGGGCGAGGGTCATGGCCCGGCCGGGTGCGGGGGTGTCCGGGACGGTGACGGGGCGTATGTCCACGGGGTCGTGGAAGAGGACCAGCCACAAGCGGGTGGCGTAGGCGGCGGTGAGGACGGCGCCGGCGAGGACGGCGACGAGCACGATCCAGGCGGCGGCTCCGGCGGCCCCGCCGTCGCCGGTGGCCCGCTGCGCGGCGTGCACGACGGCGTCCTTGGAGAAGAACCCGGCGAACGGCGGCAGGGCGGCGAGGGCGAGCAGGCCGATGGTCATCGTCCACCAGGCGTCCGGTACACGTCGCTTGAGGCCGCCCATGCGGGAGACGGCGGTGAGCGAGCCGGTGCCGGCGGCGAGGACGAGGACGCCGGCGGCGAGGAAGAGCAGGGCCTTGAAGGCGCCGTGGGTGAGCAGGTGGAAGAAGGCGGCCCCGCGGTCGGCGACGGCGATCGCGCCGAGCATGATGCCGAGTTGACCGATGGTGGACCAGGCCAGGACGCCCTTGATGTCGTCGCGGGCCAGGGCGGCCAGTCCGGAGCCGATGACGGTGACGGCCGCGATCAGGGCGAGGGTGACCACGGCGATCGTGGAGGCGAGGAGCACCGGCAGCAGCACCACCAGTACGTACACGCCGGCGGCGACCATGGTGGCGGCGTGGATGAGCGCGGAGACCGGGGTGGGGCCGGCCATCGCGTCGGGCAACCACAGGTGCAGCGGGAACTGCGCGGATTTGCCCACGACACCCGCCAGCAGGAGCAGGGCGATGACGGTGGGGTGTGCCATCTCCAGGGGATCCAGGCCGGTGAGGCGGTTGACCAGCCAACTGATCCGGAAGGTCCCGGCCTCGACGCCCAGGGCGATGATGCCGATGAGGAAGGGGACGTCACCGAGCTTGGTGACCAGGAACGCCTTGAGGGAGGCGGCGCGGGCGGCCGGGGTCTCCCAGTGGTGGCCGATCAGGAAGTAGGAGCAGGCGCCCATGACCTCCCAGCCGACCAGCAGGACCACCAGGTCGTCGGCGTACACCAGCAGCAGCATGGCGGCGGTGAACAGGGAGACCAGCGCGGCGTAGGAGGGGTAGCGGGGGTCCTCGCGCAGGTAGCCGGTGGAGTAGAGCTGGACGACCAGGGAGACGGCGGTGACCAGGACGGCGGCCAGGACGGAGAAGCCGTCCAGGCGCAGCGCCAGTTCGATCGGCAGGACGGGGTCGCCGGTGGGGGTCAGCGGCGTGGCGGCGGTGACGGTGCCGCCGATCGGGAGGTCGGCGGCGAGCCACAGGGCGAGGAGCGCCGAGGTCAGGACGGGCAGCACCGCCAGGGGGCGCACGAAGCCCGGCGCACGGCGCGCGACGAGGGGGATGAGTGCCGCCCCGCCGGCGGGCAGCAGGGGGACCAGGGCCGCCGCGGTGGTGGGGTT
>NZ_VKHT01000604.1 GCF_014141535.1 Streptomyces alkaliphilus
TCATCGCCCCCTCCGTCCCACCGCTCGGCCGGTGTCCCTCCCGGTGGGGCGGGGGAACACCGGCCGAGCGGTGGGACGGAGGGGGCGATGAGGGGTCAGGTGGTGCAGAGCTGCGGCTTGCCGATGGAGCGGTACATGCAGTCGGCGTTCTCCAGCAGGATCAGCACGGCCTCACGGTTGCGCGCGGTCTCCCGGTCGATCACGCTGCCCGGCGGATAGAAACCGCCCTGGCTCGCCGTCCGCGGGTACATCTCGAAGGTGTAGGACCAGATGCCCTGGTCACCCCACATCCAGTCGTTGATGCTGCCGTCGGTGATGTACAGGTCGCTGGACTGCTGCGGCCGGTAGCCGTTGCTCGCGGCCATCTGACGGCCCACCGTGGAGAACACGTTGTGCTGGTCCTGGTTCAGGCCCGGGGCGGTGTCGTTGTAGGTGTAGCCGAAGGGCCACAGGACCAACTCGCTGTAGGTGTGGAAGTCGATGTGCGCGGTGATCTGCTGTCGACCCCCGATCACCCGGCTGCGCACGAAGTTGGTCAGCACCCGGGTCTCGGGGGCGGACTCGGCGCTCGGGCCCCGATAGGTGTCACTGGCAGGGTTGGACGAGGATCCGCCGCAGCACCCCCACCGGTAGGCGAAGTTCCGGTTGATGTCGGTGCCGATGGCGGTGGAGCCGGAGTTGGGCTGCCGGTTCTTGCGCCAGTTCCGGAAGGTGCCGGAGTCCTGGTCCCAGACCTTCCCGTCGGGGTTGAGGCTCGGGATGATCCAGATCTCGCGGGTGTTCATCATGTTCGTGATGCGCGAGTCCCGCCCGTACCCGGTGGCGAACTCGTTCATCAGGTAGAGCGCCATCTCGGTGGTCAGGTGCTCGCGGGCGTGCATGTTGTGGCTGAACAGCACCTCCGGGCGGTTCTGGTCGACCCGGGCGTTGTTGCTCATCCTGACCGCGATGATGTCGCGGCCCTGGTGCGAGCGGCCGATGACCTGTCGGTGCATCAGGTTCGGGTATTGGGAGACCAGCGAGTTCACCGTCGCCGTCATCTGGGCGTGGCTGGTGTACTGCGAGGGCGTGGAGGCGACGGAGAAGTCGCCCCCGGAGTCGTCCCGGGCAAGGGCCCCGGGCACGGCCCCCGGGATCTCCTCCAGCAGGTAGCCCATGCTCCGCAGCCGCTTGGCCTGCGCCTTGTCGGCGGTGATGGTGACCGAGTGGTCGTCCACCGCGTCGATGGAGACGTCGTGGGCGGCGAGGACCGAGCGCTGGGCGGCGGACGAGACGCCGCGCACCTCGTAGGTGCCGGGAATCTCCTCGGCCGAGGCCCGGGCGCCGTTGGCGCCGTTGGGGGAGGCGGCGCCGGCCTGGGCCCCGAGGGTCAGGGCCAGGGCCAGCGACAGGACGGCGGCGGCGGTGGCGGTGAAGCGGCCGCGCAGGGGTGTTCGCATCGCATCTCCGGGGGTGTCCAGTGCGACGGGTGGGGGGACGCGCGTCGATGTCGCGCGGGGCACATCGTGGCCGAGTGGCATGCACCGGTCAAGGATGCGAATCCAGCCGTCACGGAGCCCCGAAAGCCCTCCCCGCCGGTGGTGTTATCGCCGGTTTGCGCCGCATTCGACGTCGTCCCGCCGTGGTTTACCCGCCGGTCCGACACGGGGGTGGGGCCGCGGCCGGTTCCGGTCGCGACAGGTCGCCCGGGCGCTCCCGGCCCCCCTCGGGACCGGGACCCACCCGGGGGCACGACGGTCGTGCCCCCACCCCGTCACCGGGGCGACCGGGGACCCTCCCCCCGAGGGACGGGACACGACGCGGACCGGGGGAGAGCCGGGGCCGCGGAGAGGCCCGCCGCACCCGACCCGCGTCGCCGCCGGCCCCCTGCGATCACCCGCCGGCGGTCTGGACGACGGCGTGGGCGCCGGAGATCCGCCAGTCGTCCTCCGTGGCGGTCAGCCGGTTCACCGTCCCGGCCGGCAACCCCGTCACCACGTCCGACCCCAACAGCCGCAGCGCCACCACCGGTGAGGGGAAGTGCGCCGCCAGCGGTGCGAAAGGAGTGGTCGCCGGCCACAGCCGGTCCCCGACCAGCCGACGGTAGTTCAGATCCCCCTTGAGCAGGGACACCGTGCATCCGGCCAACTCGTTCCGCAGGTCGGTCGGCATCTCCGCGAAGGTCAACGGCGCGCAGAAGAACGGGTGCGCGGAGAGCCTCAACCGGTCGGTGCCGATCGCCTCCCACAGCCGCTCCCCGATCCCCGCCGTGCGCCCCGGCCCGAAGGACAGCCGCCGCACGCCGTGCATCACGTCGGCGAGCACCGCGTCCGAGACGTGGTGGGGCGCCGGCTTCACGTGCAGCACCACCCGGTCGGCCAGGCCGTGCACCAAAAGGTGGTCGATCACCGCCAGGTCGGCGATCAGCTCCCGGCCGCTGTGGCCCGCGATCACCGAGACCGTCCCGGGCCCCTCCGGCCCCGGTTCCAGCAGATCACGCGCGGCGGTGACCTCGTCCACCACCAGGGTGGCCCGGCACTCCCCGGGGCCGCCCCCGGAGACCGTCTCGAAGCCGGGGTCGGCCCGGTTGCCCGGCAGGGAGGTGAGCAGGAGGGCCCGCAGCCGTTCCTCCGCCGGCAGGGCCCCCAGGTCGTGGAGGGCCACCAGCAGGAGATCCACGCCCTCGCTCCGCAACTCGGCGTGCTTGACCGGCGCGAAGGGATCCAGCCCGCGCCACGGCCCGGGACCGAAGTACGAGACGGCCTCCAGCAGCCGCCGGTGGAAGAAGCTCTCCGCCCACAGGAACGGCACGTCCAACCAACGGCGGCCGTGGTGCGGGTACCCCCACTCCGCCCACCGCCCGTGGTCGTGCGCCTCCTCCGGCAGGGGGGTGATGTCCCCGCCGTCGATCTCGTTCAGCAGGGCGTCCAGCGCCCGCTGCTGCTCCGCGCCGTAGGGGAAGGATCTGCGCACCCGGTCGATCAGCGCCGGGTGGCGCTCCTCCAGAACGCTCCGGGGGAACGACCCGGGGATGTTGCCCCGGATCACCGGCGCCTCGTCGTCCGCCACGGGGCGTTCGCCGACACCGGAGGTGCCGTGCCCGCCGTCGGGGGTGAGTGCTGCGTTCACGCGGCCGAGTCCTTCCCTGGTGTGTCCCTCGCACCGGCCGGCCGGACTCCCCGGGGAGCCCGGATGCGGTGCCCATCGGTGGGTTCTCCCGGACGATCCCGTGGGTTCTCCCGGACGATCC
>NZ_VKHT01000605.1 GCF_014141535.1 Streptomyces alkaliphilus
CACCGGCACCCTCCTGCACGCGGCGGAACACCGGGAGCCCACCCCGTTCGCGGGTCGGCGCGTGGTCGTCCTCGGCCTCGGCAACTCGGCCGTGCAGATCGCGGCCGAACTCGCCGGCGTCGCCCGGGTCACCCTCGCCGGCCGGGGACGGATCCGCTGGACGCCGCAGCGCCCGCTGGGCCGGGACCTCCACCACTGGCTGGGCACCACCGGCCTGGACTCGCTTCCCGTCGGCCCGCTGCTGCGCACCCCGCCCCGGGGCCCGGCCACCCGTCGGCGGGGACGGAAAACCCCCGGGTCACCGGCCGGTTGGGAAAACCGCCCGCGGATTGTCGGTGGCGGAGGGTAGGGTCCGATCCCTTCCCCGATCCGGCTCCCAGGAGACAGGCATGTCCGCCGCACCGCACGAGTCCGTCCAGACTTCCGACGCCGGCGCGCCGCACCCCGCCGACGCGCACGACGTGATCCGGGTGCGCGGCGCCCGGGAGAACAACCTCCGCGACGTCTCGCTCGACATCCCCAAGCGCCGCCTGACCGTCTTCACCGGGGTCTCGGGCTCGGGGAAGTCCTCCCTGGTCTTCGGGACCATCGCCGCCGAGTCGCAGCGCCTGATCAACGAGACCTACACGGCCTTCCTCCAGTCCTTCATGTCCACCCCGGCCCGCCCGGACGTGGACGAACTGCGCAACCTCAGCGCCGCGATCGTCGTGGACCAGGAGCGGATGGGTACCAACTCCCGCTCCACCGTGGGCACGGTCACCGACGCCCACGCCATGCTGCGAATCGTCTTCAGCCGGCTCGGCTCCCCGTACGTGGGGACCTCCGGGGCCTTCAGCTTCAACCTCCCCGAGGGCATGTGCCCGGGGTGCGAGGGGCTGGGCCGGGTCTCCACCGTCGCCGTGGACGAGATCGTCGACCGCGAACGGTCCGTCAACGACGGTGCCATCACCGTTCCCGGCTTCGCCGTGGACTCCTGGTACTGGCAGATCATGGTGGCCTCGGGCTTCTTCGACCCCGCCAAGCCGGTGAGGGACTTCACCCCCGAGGAGTGGGAGGCGTTCCTGCACAAGCCGGCGGTCAAGGTCAAGGTCGGCTCCAACACCATGACCTACGAGGGGCTGATCACCAGGATCCAGCGCTCGTACCTGTCCAAGGACCGTGAGTCGATGCAGTCCCACATACGGGCCTTCGTGGATCGGGCCGTGGTCTTCACCGCCTGCCCCGACTGCGACGGCGCCCGGCTCAACGCCGCCGCCCTGTCCTCCACCATCCGGGGCGTGAACATCGCGCAGTGCTCGGCCATGCAGATCACCGATCTGGCCGAGTTCGTCCGGTCCGTCGAGGAACCGTCGGTGGCGCCGCTGATCGCCGGCCTGCGGCAGGTGCTGGAGTCGCTGGTGGAGATCGGCCTGGGGTACCTGAGCCTGGACCGCACCTCGGCGAGCCTGTCCGGGGGTGAGGCCCAACGGGTGAAGATGGTCCGCCATCTGGGGTCCAGTCTGACCGACGTCACCTATGTCTTCGACGAGCCGACCGCCGGCCTGCACCCCCACGACATCCGCCGGATGAACGACCTGCTGCGGCGTCTTCGGGACAAGGGCAACACCGTGCTGGTGGTCGAGCACAAGCCCGAGGTGATCAGGATCGCCGACCACGTGGTCGACCTCGGTCCGGGCGCCGGCACGGAGGGCGGTGAGATCCGGTACACCGGGGACGTGACGGGGCTGCGCGCCTCGGACACCCTCACCGGCCGGCACCTGGACCACCGGGCGCCGCTGCGCGAACGGGTCCGCGAGCCGCTGGGCCACGTCTCCATCACCGGCGCCGACCTGCACAACCTGAAGAACGTCTCGGTGGATGTCCCCCTGGGCGTGTTGACCGTGGTCACCGGTGTGGCGGGCTCGGGCAAGAGTTCCCTGATCCACGGCTACCTGGCGAAGCGGGACGGGGTCGTGGTCGCCGACCAGTCCCCCATCAAGGGCTCGCGACGCAGCAATCCCGCCACCTACACCGGTCTGTTGAACTCCATTCGCACGGCCTTCGCCAAGGCCAACGGCGTACGGGCGGCGCTGTTCAGCGCCAACTCCGAGGGTGCCTGCCCGCAGTGCAAGGGCATCGGTCTGATCTGGACCGATCTGGCCATGACGGCCGGGGTCGCCACGGTCTGCGAGCGGTGCGAGGGCAAACGGTTCACGCCCGAGGTGCTGGCGCACACCCTGCGCGGGAAGAACATCGCCGAGGTGCTGGAGATGTCGATCGCCGAGGCGCGGGAGTTCTTCGAGAAGGGTCAGGCCCGGGTCATCCTGGACCGGTTGGTGGATGTCGGTCTGGGGTACCTGCGGCTGGGCCAGCCCCTCAACACCCTCTCCGGCGGCGAGCGGCAGCGGGTGAAGCTGGCCGTGCACATGGCCGAGAAGTCCGCCCTGTACATCCTGGACGAGCCCACCACCGGGCTTCATCCGGCCGACGTGGACCGGCTGTTGGGGCTTTTGGACCGCCTGGTCGACGACGGCAACACGGTGGTGGTGATCGAGCACCACCTGGCCGTGATGGCGCACGCCGACCGGATCATCGACCTCGGTCCGGAGGGCGGCCACGGCGGGGGCGAGATCGTGTTCACCGGCACCCCGGCGGAGTTGATCGTCAGGGGTGACGGGCACACCGCCCGTCATCTGCGCGAGTACGTGGAGGCGGGAAACCACTGAGCCGGACGGGGGTCCCCGGGTAACGAATGGGGACGCGGATTGCCCCGGCGGGAAATCGTGGGGAAGACTGACCCGCATCCATTCCGGGGGCGGCGATCGCACACCCGCCCGAGGGCCGGAGGAGCGCAGCGCGTCCCCGGCAGAAAGTGAGGGGGCCATGGTGTTCGGTTTCTTCCGCAGGCGGCGGGCGGCGAAGGCCGCGGCGGCCGAGGCAGCGGCGGCCGAGAACCGGGCGGAGACGACGACCGGTACGGGTACCGGGTCGTCCGCCGAACCGACCGACTCCGGTGGCGGTACCGCGACCGCGACCGCCGTGGACCCGGGGGAGGACCCCGGTTCCACGGCGGTCGGGGCGGAGCCGGTGACGGTGCCGGAGCCGAGGCGTGACACGACGGAGCCGGCGGCGGCCGAGCCCGTCGCCGAACCGGAGCCGGCGCCCGTTCCGCCGGCCGAGCCCGAGCCGGTCGTGGAGGCGATGCCGGAGGCGGAACCCGCCGCCCCCATCGCCCCCATCGAGG
>NZ_VKHT01000606.1 GCF_014141535.1 Streptomyces alkaliphilus
GTCCGGGACCCACCCCGGTTCCCGCCCGCGCTTCCGCCGAAAGGCTACGGCGGGGGACCGACATCGCGCACCGGTACCCCCGGTGATCCGGCCGGCCCGCGCCCGCTCCCGTCTCCCGGCCAACGCTGCCCCGTGAAGGGCCGGGACATGCGGAAACGGTCCGGATCGGCGTCGGTCCCCGACGCCCGGGCCCGGGGTCGCGGGTCCCGTCCACCCGAAGGGGATCGCCCGGACCCTGCCCGTGTTTCACCCGTGAGGGTGAAACACGGGGCGCCCGGCGGCGGGGACGCGCCGGCCGGGGCGCGTCCCCGACCGGTTCTTTCCGTCCGGCCCGTCCGGCCCGTCCGGCCCGTCCGGCCCGTCCGGCCCCGAAGGCCCCGGGGCCGGACGGACGGGCACCGTGCAGGTCAGGCGCCGGAGCCACCACCGGCGCGGATGTCCGTCTCCCGGGCCCGCAGGGCGCGCACCACGCCGGCCCGGCTCTCCGTGACCAGTCGACGCAGTGCCGCGTTCGGTCGCGCCTCCTCCAGCCACGCGTCGGTCCGCTCCACGGTCTCCCGCCCGATCTGCAGCGCCGGGTACAGGCCCACCGCGATCTGCTGGGCCATCTCGTGGCTGCGCGACTCCCAGACGTCCTTGAGCACCTCGAAGTACCGGGCGGACCAGGGCTCCAGCAGCTCGCGCTGGTCGGGCTGGACGAAACCGCCGATCACCGACTCCTGAACGGCGTTGGGCAGCGAATCCCCCTCCACCACCAGGGCCCAGGCCGCCGCCTTGGCCTCGGCGGTCGGCACGGCGGCCCGCGCGTACGCCGCGTGCCGCTCACCGGCTGCGGTGGCGTCCCGCTCCAGCTCGGCGGCGATCTCCGCCTCCCCGGCGCGCCCGCGCACCACCAGCCGGTGCAGCAGGCTCCAGCGCAGTTCGGTGTCGACGGCCAGCCCCTCCACGACCTCGGAGCCGTCGAGCAACCCCTCCAGCAGGGAGAGCTGCTCCTCGGTGCGGGCGACGGCCGCGAACGCCCGGGCCCACGCCAACTGGTGGTCCCCGCCGGGCTCGGCGCCGCGCAGGAACCCCAGGGCCGCCGCGGTCCAGCGGGAGAGTCCCTCCTCCCGCCACGCGGGGTCCGCGTACAGCTCCAGGGCCAGCTTGACCTGCCGGTGCAGCGTCTGGACCACGCCGATGTCGCTCTCCCGGCCGATGCCGGAGAGCACCAGCTCCAGGTAGTCGCGGGTGGCCATCTCGCCGTCGCGGGTCATGTCCCAGGCCGAGGCCCAGCACAGGGCGCGCGGCAGCGACTCGGCGAAGTCGCCCAGCCGCTCGGTGACCGCGGCCAGCGAGTCGGCGTCCAGTCGCACCTTGGCGTAGCTCAGGTCGTCGTCGTTGAGCAGGACGACGGCGGGCCGCGGGTGCCCCACCAGCTCCGGGACCTCCGTCAGCTCGCCGTCCACGTCCAACTCCACGCGCTCGGTGCGCACCAGCGCGCTCCCGCCGTTCGCGTCCTCCCGCGACGCGTACAGGCCGATGGCGATGCGGTGCGGGCGCAGCACCGGTTCCCCGGTCGCGCCCTCCGGCAGGGCGGGCGCCTCCTGCCGCACGGCGAAGGAGGTGATGACACCCTCCGCGTCGGTGGTCACCTCCGGCCGCAGGATGTTGATGCCTGCGGTCTCCAGCCAGGCGCGGGACCAGGCCGACAGGTCCCGCCCGCTGGTCTCCTCCAGCGCCGTCAGCAGGTCCGGGAGGGTGGTGTTGCCCCAGGCGTGTCGCTTGAAGTACGCCTGTACGCCCCGGAAGAACGCGTCCTCCCCGACGTAGGCCACCAGCTGCTTGAGCACCGAGGCGCCCTTGGCGTAGGTGATGCCGTCGAAGTTGACCAGAACATCGTCCAGGTCGCGGATCTCGGCCATGATCGGGTGGGTGGAGGGCAGTTGGTCCTGCCGGTACGCCCAGGTCTTCATCTGGTTGGCGAAGCTGGTCCAGGCGTGCGGCCAGCGGCTGCCCGGCGCCGCGGCCTGGCAGGCGACGGATGTGTACGTGGCGAACGACTCGTTCAGCCACAGGTCGTTCCACCACTCCATGGTCACCAGGTCGCCGAACCACATGTGGGCGAGCTCGTGCAGGATGGTCTCCGCACGCCCCTCGTAGGCGGCGTCGGTCACCTTGGAGCGGAAGACGTACTGGTCGCGGATGGTGACCGCGCCCGCGTTCTCCATCGCCCCGGCGTTGAACTCCGGTACGAAGAGCTGGTCGTACTTGGCGAACGGGTAGGGGAAGTCGAACTTCTCCTCGAACCAGTCGAAGCCCTGCCGGGTGACTTCGAAGATCGCCTCGGCGTCCAGGTACTCGGCCAGCGAGGGACGGCACCAGATGCCCAGCGGAACGGTCCGGCCGTCCTTCTCCCAGGAGCTGTGCACCGAGGTGTAGGGCCCGGCGATCAGCGCGGTGATGTAGGTGGAGACGCGGGGGGTGGGCTCGAACCGCCACACCCGGTCCTCCGGCTCCGGGGTGGGGGAGTTGGAGATCACCGACCACCCCTCGGGGGCGGTCACGGTGAAGCGGAAGGTCGCCTTGAGGTCGGGCTGCTCGAAGCAGGCGAAGACGCGTCGCGCGTCGGGCACCTCGAACTGGGTGTAGAGGTAGGTGCTGCCGTCCACCGGGTCGACGAAGCGGTGCAACCCCTCACCGGTGTTGGTGTAGGCGCAGTCGGCGACCACCCGCAGTTCGTTGGTGCCCGCGACCAGCTCCGGCAGGGCGATCCTCGAATCGGCGAAGACCTTCCCCGGGTCCAGCGACTCGCCGTTGAGGACGACCTCGTGGACGGTGGGGGCCACCAGATCGATGAAGCTCGCGCCGGGGGCGTTCGCCTCGAACCGGACGGTGGTCTCCGAGCGGAAGGTGCCGCCGGCGGGGGCGTCGGTGATGTCGAGGACGATGTCGTACTCCTCGACGCGGAGCAGACGAGCCCGCTCCCGCGCCTCGTCCCGGGTCAGATTGGTGCCAGGCACAGTGTGGTGCTCCTTCTGCGGTTCTCGCGGTTCTCGCGGTTCTGCGTGGGTCTGCGGATTCTGCGGTGGTCGCGCCGGGCGGTGACCGCCCCGGGACCGGGTGAACGGAAGTTCACCCGCATGCTGCCACGATCCTTTCACGGGGCATCGGGCAGCGCGCGGGGATTGTGCCGGGACGCGACCCGGCGCCGGGCGGGGGTTCGGCGGAGAGGTCGGGAG
>NZ_VKHT01000607.1 GCF_014141535.1 Streptomyces alkaliphilus
GCCCGGGCGGGCGCCCGGGGCGGAATGACTCCGGCGGTGCCGGTCGGGGGCACGGCCGTGGACGGGCGGGCGGCGGCCCGGTCCGGGGCGGATCAGCAGTCGCAACCGCAGCAGTCGCAGCAACCGTCACCCCTGCCGCACCCGCACCGGGGGCAGCCGGACTCGCAGCACCGGGTGCAACCGCAATCCCCGCAGTCGCAACAGTCGGCGTACCGGTGGCACAAGCCCTCCCTCTCCTCCTCCGTCCAGGGATCGGGATAGGTGCTCGCGCAGCACAGCCGGCAGGAACACAGCAGACCGGTCCACACCGCGCAGCCCGCGATCAGCCCCCGCCGCCGGGTCGGCGGAGGCGCTGCGTGCCGCCCCGACGGGGCGTGCGCGCAACCGGCGCCGAAGGTCCGCTCCACCGCGCGGCGCGACTCGTGGACCAGCAGCACGTGCGCCAACCGGTCGTCCACGAACCGCACCTCACGCAGCGCGAGCGCGATACCCCGCACCGCGTCGTCACACAGCCGCCGTGCCTCGGCGAGGTCCCGACCGGTGGCGAGGAGGGGGTTGAAGGCACCGCGGGCCGTGTCGGCCGGCAGGTCCTCCACCGCGTCCAGCAGATGGGCCAACCGGCCGAACAACCGCCCGGCCTCCGCCAGCGGCTCGACGTTCTCCGGACGTCCGGCCACCCGGGCGGTGTGCGCGAACGCGGCGCCGGTCGCGCACGCGGTCGGTTCGGTCACCGGGACCAACGTGTCGCCCGGCCGGATCGCCGCCTCGATCCCCGTCTGCCGGTCCACCGCGTCCACCAACACGGCGGTGTCGAAACCCACCCCACCGGCCGACCGGGCACCGGCCCGGTCCCACCCCGTCGCCATCCGACGGGCGGCCCGGGCGACCAGCGGACGGGAGAACGCCCCGTCCCCGTCGGCGACGTGGTCGCGGACCCTCGCCGCCCCGAGCACCAGCGAGACGGCCGCCGCCAACCGGGCCCCCTCACCCCGGGCCACGGGCGCGGTGCGCATCCCGCGCAGTGGACAGGGGCCGGCGGTGCGGCGCCGGCCCGCCACCGGGCCGGTTTGGGCGTCCACCAGCACCGACACCAGCAGCGCGTCGTGGTTGGTGAGCAACCGGGCGGCCTGACCGTGCTCGCCGCGCAGCGCCAGGCAGAGCCCGCACAGGTGCGCCGTCCACTCGGCCCGCAGCCCCGCCGTCAACCGATGGGCACACGGCCTGATGATCCCGAACACATCCCCGTCCCCCTCCGCTCCCCTCGGAGCGCCCGTGACGACCGGCGGCACGGTGATCGCGGCCGGTCGTGCGCATCCTGCCGGCCGCGGCGACCCGCTCCGCCGGTCGGGACCGATTCGGTACGGACGACGACGGAGCCGGGGCGGGGCGCCCCGGCGGACCGACCCGCGCCCGAACCGTCCCGGTCGATAACCGGTGGGAACGTGGGCCCGGCCGCACTACGCTGACCGGCGCCGCCGAAACACCGCGCGGCGCCGTCAAAGGACGACGCCGCCCCACCGAGGATCGTCACCATGGGCCATGTCGAGGCCGCTCACCTGGAATACCACCTGCCCGACGGACGCCCCCTGCTGGACGACGTGTCCTTCCGCGTCGGCGAGGGCTCCGCCGCCGCCCTCGTCGGACCGAACGGCGCCGGGAAGAGCACCCTGATGCGGCTGGTCGCCGGGGAGTTGACCCCGCACGCGGGAAAGGTGACCGTCAGCGGCGGGATCGGGGTGATGCCCCAGTTCATCGGCGCGGTCCGGGACGAGCGCACGGTGCGCGACCTGCTGGTCGCCGTCGCCCCGCCCCGCGTCCGGGAGGCCGCCCTGGAGGTGGACGCCGCCGAACTCGACATCATGGAGCGGGACGACCCCGACCAGGAGGCCGTCCAGATGCGGTACGCGCAGGCGCTGAGCGACTGGGCGGAGGCCCGCGGCTACGAGGCCGAGACCCTGTGGGACGTGTGCACCACCGCCGCCCTGGGCGTGCCATACGAGCGGGCCCGGTGGCGGGAGGTGCGCGGCCTGTCGGGCGGGGAGCAGAAGCGGCTGGTCCTGGAGGCCCTGCTGCGCGGCCCCGACGAGGTCCTGCTGTTGGACGAGCCCGACAACTACCTCGACGTGCCCGGCAAGGAGTGGCTGGAGGAACGGCTGCGGGAGACCCGCAAGACCGTGCTGTTCGTCTCCCACGACCGCGAGCTGCTCGCCCGCGCCGCCGAACGGATCATCAGCGTGGAGCCGAGCCCCGCGGGCGGGGACGTGTGGGTGCACGGCGGCGGTTTCGAGGGGTACCACCGCGCCCGGGAGGAGCGCTTCGAACGATTCGAGGAACTGCGCCGCCGCTGGGACGAGAAGCACGCACAGCTGAGAAAGCTCGTGGTGGACCTGCGCCAGTACGCCTCGCGCAGCGACGAGATGGCCTCCCGGTACCGGGCCGCCCGGACCCGACTGCGGAAGTTCGAGGAGGCCGGGCCGCCCCCGGAGCCCCCGCGCAAACAGAACATCACGATGCGGCTGCGCGGCGGACGCACCGGGATGCGGGCCATCACCTGCGAGGGCCTGGAGCTGACGGGGCTGATGAAACCGTTCGACGTGGAGGTCTTCCACGGCGAACGGGTGGCCGTCCTGGGCTCCAACGGCTCCGGCAAGTCACACTTCCTGCGGCTGCTCGCCGGCGGGGACGTCGCGCACACCGGGTCGTGGCGGCTCGGCGCGCGGGTCGTGCCCGGCCACTTCGCCCAGACGCACGCCCCCGAGGAGTTGGCCGGCCGGTCCCTGGTGGAGATCCTGTGGACCGACCACGCCCGGGACCGGGGCGCGGCGATGAGCGCCCTGCGCCGCTACGAACTGACCCGCCAGGCCGAACAGCCCTTCGACCGGCTCTCCGGCGGGCAGCAGGCCCGGTTCCGGATCCTGCAACTGGAGCTGGCCGGCAGCACGGCACTGCTGCTCGACGAGCCGACGGACAACCTGGACCTGGAGTCCGCCGAGGCTCTCCAGGAGGGCCTGGAGGCGTACGAGGGGACGGTGCTCGCCGTCACGCACGACCGCTGGTTCGCCCGCTCCTTCGACCGCTTCCTGGTCTTCGGCGCCGACGGCCGGGTCCGCGAGACCTCCGAACCGGTCTGGCACGAGTCACGCGTCCGCCGCGCCCGCTGACGGGGACGCCCGCCGGTCGGGGTCCGGGGCGGGACGCGGCAGGACGTGGCGGGA
>NZ_VKHT01000608.1 GCF_014141535.1 Streptomyces alkaliphilus
GCCCCACCCAGTGCCGGCATCGGCCCGTCCGTCCGCGGGCGGGCGTGCCGGACCAAACGGCCCCGGAGGGACCCACGGGCCGGCGGGGTCACTGCTCGAGCGGGACCACGTGGGTCAGCTCGAGCGCGGGACGCAGCGCCTCGGCGAGTCGGACCGCGTCGTCCACCGCCCAGATGTGCAGGAAGAACAGCCGCGGGTTGTCGGTCAGACCGTGGTGGTGCAGGGAGACCAGATCGATGCCACCGCTCCGCAGCCGGGGGAGCACCTTCGGCACCTCCTCGGCGATCATGGCGAAGTCACCGTTGAGCGCGGCCCGCCCGTTGCCCACCGGCTGGAAGTTGAAGGCCGAGATGGCTCCCACTCCGGACGGCAGGATCCGTTCGCCGTCGTTGACCTCCTCCGCCCGGGCGAAGAGGGACTTGTAGATCCCGCCCACCACCATGCCCGGCACGCCGAGAGCCCGGTCGATGCCGTCGGTGTCCAGGTCCGGCGACTCGCCGCCCTCCGCGGCGGACGGGTCGTGCGGCGGGGTGGCCGTGCGATCGAGGGCCGCCCGCACCCCCCGGGCCAGCGCCACCGGGTCCGATCCGTGGCCGTGGACATGGGTCCACCACACCTCGGGGCTGTGTGCGAACAGGTGCTTGTGGATGGCGGTCTGCATCAGCCCGTGGGAGTGCAGGGCGTCGCTCACCGCCTGGAACTCCTCCTCGAGGACCACCAGGTCGCCCATCAGGAGGGTGCTGTCATCGGCGTAGCGGATCATGGCGGTGTGGGAGCCCAGAGCGAGGGCCGGGGAGATCGTGATGCCCTCGGAGACCACGGTCAGGTCGTCGCGGGGGAAGCCCGTGTAATAGAGCGCGCCCCGCTTCACCTCCCCCGGCCGGCCCATCGCGTCGGCCACGGCACTCCAGTCCGCCCCGTCGGCCGGCACCGGCTCGAGCAGCTCACCGCCGTGCCCGTGCCCCCCGCCCGGCGGACCGTTCAGGCCCTCGGCTCGGTGGGGGGCGGCCCCCGTCGGGGCGGCGCAGCCGCCCAGCCCCACCGCGACCGGCGCCAGCACCGCCGCGGTCAGAAACCGCCGTCGCGCGCGCGTTCCGTCATGACTCTGTCGCTCTCCGCTCATAGCACCATCCCACCACGCGCGGACCCGCCGGCCCGATCACCCCGCCGAGCCGTTCGGACGACACCGGACGGCTCGGCCCTCGCGCGGGCGCGGAGGGGCCCGGCCGGGACCGCAGGCATGCCCCGACCCCCGCTCCCGCCGGGCACTCCGGGGTTCCCGCCCCGGCGGGGCGGGTCACACGTGTTCGGCGGCGGCCTCCACGGCCAGGTCCCGTACCCGGCAGAACTCCTCGGCCGCGTGGTCGCCCTCGTAGCGCCACGGCAGGGCACCGACGTACCCGTCGACCAGGCGGAACTGTTCCACCGCCGCCTCCTGGCGGTCCTGCCAGGTGAGGTAGTAGGCCAGCAGGTGCCGCACCTCGGCGATCCTGAGGTGATCCGGGTCGGCAGCCGCCACGTCCATCAGCGCCGCGTCCACCCGGGCGATCATCTCCGGCGTGCGATCCGGCTCCACCGAGGTGTCGCCCTCGTGGAGGGCCCGCTCGTAGTGTGCGATCAGCGGCATCGCCGTCAGCAGGCTGCCGAGGGGTGCCGAGGCGGCTGCGCGGCCGGCGAACTCCATCGCCTTCTGGTGGGAACCGCGCCACTTGGCGCACCAGTACTGGAGAGCGGAGAAGTGGGCCTCGTAGTGGTGCGGGGCGCGGGCGGTGATCTCGGCCCAGAGCCGCTCCATCCGCTCGTGGTCGTAGCCGAGCCCCAGCGCGGTCCAGATCTCGGTGATGTGGGGGGTGGGGTCGGCGGGGTTGAGCTCGGCGGCGCGGGCGATGTCGGCCCGGGAGCGGTTCAGCACCAGGTGGAAGTCCTCGAACTCCTCCGCGGATGTGTGGGCCGCCCGGCGGGAACCGCGCAGCTTCCAGGCCAGGATGACCGTGGCGCGCGCCCTGACCACGGCCGCGTCCGCACATCCCGGCAGCTCCGCCTCCCAGTCCCGCAACCAGCCGTCGTCCACCGCCGCGATCTCGCCCAGCAGGAACGACACGTACGACCGGGCCTCCCAGTCGGTGCCGATGGCCCCCAGGAGGGTCGCGGCCGGCTTCCACACCCCGCCCCGGGCCGCCCGCAGGGCGTCGGTGACCTCCTCGGGCAGGGGGAAGGCGGTGCGGGTGTCCTGGAGTTCGGGGGGCAGCAGGCCGAGGTCGCCGGCCCGCCGTGAGGGGCCGGGAGCCTCCTCCGTCGCCCCGTCCCCGGCTTCGGGGGCGTCTCCCGACCGCAGCTCGCGGACGTACTCCCGGACGAACACCCCGCCGAGCCACAGGAGTGCGGCCACCGTGGGTATCGCGAGGATCAGCAGGATGATGGTGAGCACCAGGGGTTCCGTTCTTCGTGGTCCACAGGCCGCTCCGCGCGGCGCGCGATCATAACGCGGGCCCCTCGATGGGCTGTTCCGGGGGCGGTCCCCCGGGCCGGTTCCCGCCCCCTCCACCCCGGGGCCTCATCGAAACTTTGCGGTTTCGATGAGCCCGGGCTACCTTTCCGCGCATCGAAGGGTTGTGCGTTCGATTGGGGGGACGATGACCGCTCGGGCGCGATCCCGGCTGTCGGCGGAGCGTGAGGGGGAGATCCTGCGCGCGGTGCTGGACCTGTTGCGCGAACACGGTTACGAGGCGCTGACGATGGACCTCGTCGCCTCCCGAACCCGCTCCAGCAAGGCCACCCTCTACCGGCAGTGGGAGAGCAAGGCGAGGCTGGTCCTGGTCGCCCTGCGCCGGGCCGGCAGCACACCGGGAAACGGTGAGGCCATCGACACCGGCTCGGTCGCCGGCGATCTGCGGGAACTGATGCGCCGGGCCGGTGACCACGTGGTGGAGAACGCCGAACTCCTCCGGGCGCTGGCCCTCGAACTCCACCGGGGGACCGAACTGCGGGCGACGTTCCGGGAGGTGATCCTCCTTCCGGAGATCGAGGTCCTGCGGACCATTCTCGACCGCGGCGGTGAACGGGGCGAGATCGCCCCCGACGGCCCCTCCGCCGAGGAGATCACCTACATGTTGATGAGCGCCATCACCGGACGTCCGCTGCTGGAGGAGCGGGAGGCCGACGCGGAGTTCCTCGTGCGGTGCACCGACACCATGATCCTGCCCGCCCTGGGGG
>NZ_VKHT01000609.1 GCF_014141535.1 Streptomyces alkaliphilus
CCGCGGTGCCCCCTTCCCCGTCCCCATCCAAGGAGCTCAGGCCGTACCGAGGGAGATTGATGTCTGTGAACGTTATTGACGCGGCGCGTGACGACGCGGCGTCCCGGGTCGTGCTGACCGGTTTCGGCGTGTTCTCCGGCATCGGTGTGGGAGCCGATGAGTTCGCCGAGGGGCTGCGGGCGGGCCGCAGCGGCGCGAAGCCGATCACGGTGTTCGACACCGAGGGATTCGCGCACGCCAACGGCTGCGAGATCACCGGGGCCGAGCCGGAGCGCTGGATCCACAACCTGCCCGTCGACACGCTGGGCCGCGCCACGAAGTTCTCCGTCGCGGCGGCCCGGATGGCCGTCGAGGCCGCCGGCGTCGACCCGGAGGTCCTGCGCGCCCGACGCGGCATGATCTCCATCGGCACCACCGACGGGGAGTCCTACGACCTCGACCAGCTGGTGGAGACCGAGGTCGGTTCCGGACCCGCCGCCATGGACCCCACCGTGGCCCGGCGCGTCCACCCCAACCGGCTGTCCATCGCCGCCGCGCAGGAGCTGGGGCTGTCCAACGTCGAGGCGGTGACCATCGCCACCGCCTGCTCGGCCGGCAACTACGCGATCGGCCAGGGCTTCGACGCGATCCGCTCCGGGGAGGTGGACTACGCGCTCTGCGGCGGCGCGGACGCGATGTGCCGCAAGACCTTCACCGGCTTCTACCGGCTGGGCACGATCGCCCCGGACGTGTGCCGTCCCTTCGACGTCGACCGCAAGGGCATCCTCACCGGCGAGGGCGCCGGGGTGCTGATGCTGGAGAGCCTGGCCTCCGCGCGGGCGCGCGGCGCCCGCGTCTACGCCGAGGTGCTCGGCTACGGCATGAACTGCGACGCCTACCACCAGGTCGCGCCGAACCAGGACAGCGTCGCCCGGTGCATGGAGATCGCCCTGGAGAACGCCGGTGTCAAGGCGGAGGAGGTCGACCTCATCTCCGCGCACGGCACCGGGACCAAGGCCAACGACGTGACCGAGTCACGGGCGATCCACGACGTGTTCGGCGACGCCCCGCCCCGGACCGTCTCGCTCAAGTCGATGCTCGGCCACACCATGGGGGCCGCCAGCGCGCTGGCCGCCATAGCCTGCGCCCTGTCGATCCACCACGGATTCATACCGCCCACCATCAACCACCGCGAGACCGACCCCGAGTGCGAGATCGACTGCGTGCCCAACCGGTCCGTCGAGGCGGACCTGCGGGTCGTGCAGAACAACGGTCTCGCCTTCGGCGGCAACAACGCGATCGTGGTCCTGGGCAAGTACCTGGACGGTGAGCGGTGAGACCGTCCATCACCGGCCTGGGTGCCGTGGCGAGCGTCGGCCGCGACGTCGAGGAGGTCTTCGGCAGCCTCTGCGCGGGCCGCGGCGGACTCGGCCCGATGCGCGGATTCGACCACGGACTGTACAACGGCAGGCAGCTGTTCGAGATCGACGACCGGTCGGCGCCGGGGGTGGACCGCCCGCTGCGGGCCACCGGATTCCTGCTGGACGCCGTCGGCCAGGCCGCCGCGGACGCCGGACTCGGCGAGGACCTGTCCGGCATCCCGGTGCTCGTGGGCACCGGGTTGCGCGAACTCCGCTCGGCCGAACTCCGGTGGCGCGACGGCGCGCCGTTCGACGTCAACCGGCTGCACTTCGGCACCGCCCTGCGGGAGCGGTTCGGCACGGCCGACACCCTCACCGTCTCCAACGCCTGCTCCGCGTCGCTGTACACGCTCGCGCTCGGCGCGGACCTGCTGGCGCTGGGCGAGGCGGACACCGTCATCGTCGCCGGCGTCGACGCGATCACCGAGAGCATGCACGGTCTGGCGGACCGCGTCCAACCGAACCCGCCGACCTCCCTGCGCACCCTGGACGCCAACCGCAGGGGCACCATCCTCGGCGACGGGGCCGCCGCGGTGGTCCTGCGCGGCGAGGACCTCCGGCGGGGCGAGCGGGCCCGGGGTCGGCTGCGCGGGATCGGGATGACCTGCGACGCCAAGCACCCCACCGCGCCGGACCGGGAGCAGGTCGCCGAGGCGATGCGGCAGGCCCACCGGCACGCGGGCACCCGGCCCGAGGACATCGACATGGTGATGCTGCACGGCACCGGGACGCCGCTCAACGACCTCGTCGAGATCACCGCCTACCGCGAGGTCTTCGGCGACGCCGCGGGCGGTCCGGTGGTGACCGGCATCAAACCGATGACCGGCCACACCAGTGGCTCGGCCGGCCTGCTGGGGCTCGTGGTCACCCTGCAGACGATGGCCACCGACCGGGTGCCGCCGCTGGTCAACCTGGACGACCCGATCGAGGAGGCCGCCGGCGTCCGACTGGTGCGCGGCCGGGAGACCAAGCACGAGGTCTCGCTGGCGCAGGTGCACGGATTCGGATTCGGCGGGATCAACGCCGTGGCGATTGTCGAGGGAACATGATGACCGTGATCGTGACCGGCGTCGGCGTCGCCATGCCGGGAGTCGACTCCGTCGCCGCGCTGGCGACGGCCCGGGGCCCGGAGGGCACCGTCGACCCGGCGGCCCTCCTGGGCCGGAAGGGCCTGCGCTACAAGGACCGCGCCACCCAACTCGGGTTGTGCGCCGCCCAGCGCGTGTTGACCGACGCCGGACTGCTCCGCGAGGGCGTCACGACCGTCGACGACCCCCGCACGGCGGTCCTGGTCAGCTCCAACCTCGGCAACGTGGACACCGTGTGCCGAGTGACCAGGACGATCGCCGAGGAGGGCACCCACGGGGTGAGCCCGATGGACACCCCCAACGCCTCCAGCAACATCATCGCCTCCGAGATCGCCATCAGGTTCGGGCTGAGGGGCCCGAACCTGACGCTGTGCAACGGACCCGCCTCCGGCCTGGACGCCGTGCGCTGGGGGGTCTCGCTGCTCCGCGCGGACCGCGCCGACCGGGCGGTCGTGGTCGGCGTGGAGCCGGACAACGAGATCGTGCGCGACCTCGTCGGCGGCGCCGTAGTGGACGGCGGCGCGGCGTTGGTGCTGGAGCGCGCCGAGGCCGCCCAGGCCCGCGGGGCCACCCCCCGGGCCGTGATCGGTGCCCACACCAGGGGCCCGGACGTCGCGGGCAACATCGCGGAGCTCGCCGAGGCCGAACCCGACCAGCCGGCCGTCTGGTTCGCGCCCGCCTCCGCCCCGGGCCTGCCCGCCGGCCGCCCCCGCCACGACCTCAC
>NZ_VKHT01000061.1 GCF_014141535.1 Streptomyces alkaliphilus
GTGCGGAGCGTTCCGGGGCCCTTCCGGGGCGGCGGGCCCCGGTGTGAGGGGCGGGCATGTCGAAACAGCCTTGAGCGTAGTAGACTCAACATTGTGCATGGTTGAAGCCTCAGCCGTGTGCCCCGCGGGGGCGTCCGGAGGCCGGACGACCCGGACCACCACCCATCAACCGACCGGAAAGCCGGAGGAGGGGAGCTCCCGGGTGAACGCCGAGCTGACCAACAGGAGTCGGGACGCGATCGGCGCGGCCAACAACCGCGCGCTGACCGACGGCCACCCCGACATCACCCCCGCCCATCTCCTGCTCGCCCTCCTGGAGGGGCAGGACAACGAGAACATCCGTGATCTGCTGGCCGCCGTCGAGGCGGACCAGGCCGCGTTGCGCTCCGGCGTCGAGCGGCTGCTCGGCGCGCTGCCGAGTGTGCAGGGCGCCTCGGTCGCCAAGCCGCAGCCCAACCGCGACCTGCTGGCCGTCATCGCCGACGCCTCCAAGCGGGCCGGCGAGCTGGGCGACGGCTACGTGTCCACCGAGCACCTGCTGATCGCGCTCGCCGCCCGGGGCGGGGAGACCGCCGAGCTGCTGCGCCGCCAGGGCGCCACGGACAAGGCGCTGGACGAGGCGTTCCGCGCGGCCCGGGGCGGGCGCCGGGTGGACTCCCCGGACCCGGAGGGCAGCTACAAGGCGCTGGAGAAGTTCGGCACCGACCTCACCGCCGCCGCCCGCGAGGGCCGGCTGGACCCGGTGATCGGCCGCGACCACGAGATCCGGCGCGTCGTGCAGGTGCTCTCCCGCCGCACCAAGAACAACCCGGTGCTGATCGGCGAGCCCGGCGTCGGCAAGACCGCCGTGGTGGAGGGGCTGGCCCAGCGCATCGTCAAGGGCGATGTGCCCGAGTCGCTGCGCGACAAGCGCCTGGTCTCCCTCGACCTCGGCGCCATGGTCGCCGGCGCCAAGTACCGGGGCGAGTTCGAGGAGCGGCTCAAGACCGTCCTGGCCGAGATCAAGTCGAGCGAGGGTCGGATCGTCACCTTCATCGACGAACTGCACACCGTGGTCGGCGCCGGGGCGGGCGGTGACTCCGCGATGGACGCGGGCAACATGCTCAAGCCGATGCTGGCCCGCGGTGAGCTGCGGATGGTCGGCGCCACCACCCTGGACGAGTACCGCGAGCGGATCGAGAAGGACCCGGCGCTGGAGCGCCGCTTCCAGCAGGTGCTGGTCGCCGAGCCGACCGTCGAGGACTCCATCGCCATCCTGCGCGGTCTCAAGGGCCGCTACGAGGCCCACCACAAGGTGCAGATCGCCGACAGCGCCCTGGTGGCCGCCGCGACCCTCTCCGACCGCTACATCACCTCCCGCTTCCTCCCCGACAAGGCCATCGACCTCGTCGACGAGGCGGCCTCCCGGCTGCGCATGGAGATCGACTCCTCCCCGGTGGAGATCGACGAGCTGCAGCGCGGGGTGGACCGGCTGCGGATGGAGGAGCTCGCGCTGGCCAACGAGTCCGACGAGGGCTCCCGGCAGCGGTTGGAGCGCATCCGCCGCGAGTTGGCCGACCGCGAGGAGGAGCTGCGAGGTCTGACCGCCCGCTGGGAGAAGGAGAAGAGCGGCCTCAACCGCGTCGGTGAGCTCAAGGAGCGGCTGGACGAGGTGCGGGGCCTGGCCGAGCGCGCCCAGCGCGACGGCGACTTCGAGACCGCCTCCAAGCTGCTCTATGCCGAGATCCCGGCGCTGGAACAGGAGCTGGCCGAGGCATCGGAGGCGGAGGAGGCCGGGCAGTCGGTCGAGGGCTCCGGCCCGGACAAGCTGGTGAAGGAGGAGGTCGGCCCGGACGACATCGCCGACGTGGTGGCCTCCTGGACCGGCATCCCCGCCGGTCGGCTGCTGGAGGGCGAGACCGAGAAGCTGCTGCGCATGGAGCAGGAGCTGGGGCGGCGCCTGATCGGGCAGGGCGAGGCGGTGCGGGCGGTCTCCGACGCGGTGCGGCGCAGCCGCGCCGGTGTCTCGGACCCGGACCGGCCCACCGGATCCTTCCTCTTCCTGGGCCCCACCGGCGTCGGCAAGACCGAGCTGGCCAAGGCGCTGGCCGACTTCCTCTTCGACGACGAGCGGGCGATGGTCCGCATCGACATGAGCGAGTACTCCGAGAAGCACTCGGTGGCCCGTCTGGTCGGTGCCCCGCCCGGCTACGTCGGGTACGAGGAGGGCGGTCAGCTCACCGAGGCGGTGCGGCGTCGTCCGTACACGGTGGTGCTGTTGGACGAGGTGGAGAAGGCGCACCCCGAGGTCTTCGACATCCTCCTCCAGGTCCTGGACGACGGGCGGCTCACCGACGGCCAGGGCCGGACGGTGGACTTCCGCAACACCATCCTGGTGCTCACCTCCAACCTCGGCAGCCAGCACCTGCTGGACCCCACCGAGAGCGTGGAGCAGCAGCGCGCGGCGGTGATGGCGGCGGTGCGGGCGGCCTTCCGCCCGGAGTTCCTCAACCGGCTGGACGACGTGGTGGTCTTCGAGTCGCTGACCGGCGAGGAGCTGAGGCACATCGCGCGGCTCCAGCTGGACGCCCTGCAGCGGCGGCTGGTGGACCGGCGGCTGGTCCTGGACGTGTCCGACGACGCGCTGCGCTGGCTGGCCACCGAGGGCAACGACCCGGCCTACGGCGCCCGGCCGCTGCGCCGGCTGGTGCAGACGGCGGTCGGCGACCGGCTGGCGCGGGCGATCCTCGCCGGTGAGGTGCGGGACGGGGACACCGTGGGGGTGGACATCGATCCGGACGGGACCGGTCTCCGGGTTGCCGGAACCTGAGGGCGATGCGTAAGGATGGAGATTCACGCCGCGTACGAAGGGACCCATCCGTGTCTGTCGATCCGTCCTCCATCCCGAACTTCGGTGGTCGCCCGCCGCAGTCCGGCCAGTCCGGCCAGTCCGGCCAGCAGGGGCAGCAGCAGGGGCAGCCGAAAAAGCCGGTGGGGCCGATCCTGCCGGACCAGGAGCTGGTCAAGCGCCTGCTGGACCAGATGAAGCTGAAGTACGTGGTGGACAAGGAGGGCGACCTGGTCGCCCCCTGGGAGCAGTTCCGCACGTACTTCATGTTCCGCGGGGAGAAGCAGCAGCGGATCTTCTCCGTGCGCACCTTCTACGACCGGTCGCACGACATCGAGGACAAGGCGCGCCTGCTGGAGACGGTCAACGACTGGAACCGGCGCACGCTGTGGCCGAAGGTGTACACCCACACCCACGACGACGGCAGCGTCCGGTTGATCGGTGAGCAGCAGTTGCTGATCGGCATGGGCGTGGCGCTGGACCACTTCATCTCCAGCACGGTCAGCTGGGTGCGGGCCTCCATCGAGTTCGACAAGTGGCTCACGGAGACCCTGGGGCTGGCCAAGGACGCCGACTCGGCCGGGGCGGGCACCGATGCCCCCGACGCCGGGACCGGCGACGTCTCCGACAAGGGGGACGCCGGCGAGGCGGGCGACGGCGAGAAGGGCCCCCGCGCCGACTGACGCCCCGCCCGCCCGTCCGGCATCGGTGTGTCCCCGCCGGAGCCGACACCGGGCGCTCCCCGGGCCCCCGGCCGCCCCGTGCGGTCCGGGGGCCCGCGTCGTCCGGGGGCCGTCGCGCCGCCCGGGGTGTCCCGGACACACCGGAGGCCCCGGACCGTGCGGTCCGGGGCCCCGATGCGCTGCCGTCGGAACGCGGGAGACCCGCGACGGACGGGAGGGTGACGGTGGTGCTCAGATCACCTTCCGGTCCTCCTCCGCGAAGTGGCAGGCGACCGGGTGGCCCGATCCCCGATCCACCAGCGCCGGCTCCTCGGTGGCGCAGATCTCCTGCGCCTTCCAGCAGCGGGTCCGGAAGCGGCAACCGCTCGGCGGGTCGATCGGGCTCGGCACGTCACCGGTGAGCACCGTCCGCCTGCGCCTGCGCTCCTTCTCGGGGTCGGCCAGCGGCGCGGCCGACAACAGGGCCTGTGTGTAGGGGTGGGAGGGGCGCTCGTAGACCTCGTCGCGGGCGCCGGACTCCACCACCTTCCCCAGGTACATCACGGCCACCCGGTCCGAGATGTGCCGCACCACGGACAGGTCGTGCGCGATGAACACGTACGCCAGTCCGAGCCGGTCGCGCAGGTCCTCCAGCAGGTTGACCACGCCCGCCTGCACGGACACGTCCAGCGCGGAGACCGGCTCGTCGAGCACGAGCAGCTTCGGCTCCAGGGCCAGCGCGCGGGCGATGCCGATGCGCTGGCGCTGGCCGCCGGAGAACTCGTGCGGGTAGCGGTTGCCGTGTTCGGGGCTGAGGCCGACCAGCCGCAGCAGTTCGGCCACCCGGTCCTTGCCGCCCCCGCGCCAGCGGCCGTGCACCTTCAGCGGCTCGGCGAGGATGTCGTTCACCGGCAGCTTGGGGTTCAGGGAGGCCATCGGGTCCTGGAAGACCATGCCGGCGTCACGGCGCGTCCGCTGCATCTCGGCGCGCTTGAGACCGGTGATCTCCCGGCCCTCGAAACGCACCGAGCCCGAGGTGGGCTTGATGAGCTGGAGGATGGCCCGCCCCGTGGTCGACTTGCCGCAGCCGGACTCGCCGACCACGCCGAGCGTCTGCCCGGCGCCCACGGACAGGGAGACACCGCTGACGGCCTGCACCTGTCCGACGACGCGACGCAGCACGCCCCCGCCCACGACGGGGAAGTTCACCACCAGGTCGGTGACGGTCAGCAGGTCCTCGGCGGGGGCGTCGACCGTGGCGGTCGCGCCGGACTCGGGGGTGGTGGTCATCGTCCCTCCTCCCTTTCGGCACGGAGCTCGGCCTCGGTGCGGAAGAACACGGTGGCGTCCTCCGCGGCGCCGAGCCGGTCGCTGTGGTGGCAGGCGGCGCGGTGCTCGCCGATGGGGCCGGCACCGCTCGGCGCGGGGGTGTCCCCGGCCTTCCCGGTGGCACCGGGCACCGGCAGCAGCTCCGGCTCGTTCTCCCGGCACTCGTCGGTCGCCAGCGGGCACCGGGGGGTGAACGGGCACCCCTGCGGCAGGTGGATCAGCGAAGGCGGGGTGCCGACGATCGGCCGCAGCCGCTCGGTGCGGTCGCCCTCCATGGAGGGGATCGAGCCGAGCAGACCGGCGGTGTACGGCATGTGCGGGCGGTAGAAGACCTCGTCGGTGGCGCCGATCTCCACCGGCTTCCCGGCGTACATCACCAGGGTGCGGTGGGCCATGCCGGCGATCACGCCGAGGTCGTGGGTGATCATCACGACCGCCGCGTTGACCGCGTCCTTCACCTCGAGGAGCTTCTCGAGGATCTGGGCCTGCACGGTGACGTCCAGGGCGGTGGTCGGCTCGTCCGCGATGATCACGTCCGGGTCGTTGATGATCGCCATGGCGATGACCACGCGCTGCCGCATGCCGCCGGAGAACTCGTGCGGGTAGGCCCGCAGGCGGCGGTCCGCCTGCGGGATGCCGACCAGCTCCAGCATCTCCTTGGCCCGGGCCATGGCCTTGGCCCGGGGCACCAGCTCGTGCGCGAGTACGGCCTCGGCGAGCTGGTCACCGACGGTGTGCACGGGGTTGAGCGAGGTCATCGGGTCCTGGAAGACCATGGCGATCTTCCTGCCGCGCAGCGAGCGCTGCTGCTTGGGCCGCATGGCCAGCAGGTCCTGCCCGCGGTACAGCACCCGGCCGCGGACGCGCGCGCTGCGGGGCAGCAGGCCCATCACGGCCATCGAGGAGACCGACTTGCCGGAGCCGGACTCGCCGACGATGCCCAGCACCTCGCGGGCACGCACGGTGTAGCTGACGCCGCGCACCGCCTTCACGGAGCCCTCGTCGGTGGGGAACTCCACCGTGAGGTTCTCCACCCGCAGGACCTCCTCGTCCAGCGGGGGCTTGGAGTCGGCGAGGGTGTAGGCGGTGTGGACCTCCTCGGCGGACTCGGCGAGCGCGTCCGTGGCCGCGGAGGAGGTCGCCAGGGCCGCCGACGGGTCGATGGGGGTATTCATGCTCATCAGGCACGCACCCTGTTCTGTCGGGGGTCGAAGGCGTCGCGCAGGCCGTCACCGATGAAGTTGATGGACAGCGCGGTCGCGATGATGAACGCGCCGGGCCAGTAGAACAGCCAGGGGCGGGTCATCATGGCCGTCCGGTACTCGTTGATGATCTTGCCCAACGAGGTGTCCGGGGCCTGGACGCCCAGGCCGAGGAAGGACAGCGCGGACTCCAGCAGGATCGCCGACGAGATCGCCAGGGTCACCGAGACGACGATGATCCCGATGACGTTCGGCAGCAGGTGCTTGAAGATGATCCGGGCCGCGGAGGTGCCCACCGAGCGGGCGGCCTCCACGAATTCCTTCTCCCGCAGCGCCAGCACCTCGCCGCGCACCAGGCGGGCGGTCTGGGTCCAGGTGACGGCGCCCAGCACCAGGCCGAGGGTGACGATGTTCTGGTTGCCCCACATCACCGCGACCATGGCCGCGAAGAGCAGGGTGGGGATGGTGATCATCAGGTCGGTGGCGCGCATCAGCGTGGCCTCGGCCGCGCCGCGGAAGTAGCCGGCGACGGCACCGATCACGGTGCCGACCGCGGTGGCCACCACACCGACGATGACCGCGATCACCAGGGAGACCTGGGTACCGCGCATCACCACCGCGAAGTAGTCGCGGCCGATGTTGTCCTGGCCGAAGGGGTGTTCCCCGAGGTGGACGCCGCCACCGCCGAGGAAGCCCGGCCACAGGCCCAGGGTGGGCCGGCCGCCGTTGACCAGGTCGGCGGTGCCGATGTGGTTCTTGTCCCACCAGCCCGGGATGGGGCCGGCGCCGATCGAGGTCACCGCGAGGGCGATGACGAAGAAGAGCAACGCCATGCCCGCGATCGCGCCGCGGTGCCGCAGGAAGCGGCGGATGACGAGTTGGGTCTGGGTACGGGCCTTGACGTTCATACCCTGGGCGGCGTCACTCGTGCCGGGGGTCTGTCCCGGGGCCGCCGCCGGGGTGGGCTGCACCATGACGGTCTCCTTTCAGGACAGCCGGATACGGGGGTCGAGGTAGGCGTAGACGATGTCCGCGATCATGTTGAAGACCACGATCGCCGTGCCCGCCACCAGGAAGAACGCCATCACCGGGTTGGGATCGCGTTCGTTGATGCCGGTGATCAGCAGGTCGCCCATCGCCCGCCAGCCGAAGACCGTCTCGATGATGACGGCGCCGCCCAGGACGGTGCCGATGTCGAAGGCCACCAGGGTGGTGATGGGGATCAGGCCGTTGCGGAAGGCGTGGCGCAGGATGACGGTGCGCTCGGGCAGGCCCTTGGCCCGCGCGGTGCGCACGTAGTCCTGGTTCATGACCTCCAGCATGCTGGCCCGGCTGTACCGGGTGTAGCTGGCCAGCGAGATCAGCAGCAGCGCCATGGTCGGCAGGATCAGGCTCCCGAAGGAGTCCAGACCGTGGTCCCAGAAGCTCCCGCTGTAGTTCGGGGTGCTGGCGCCGATGGTGGAGATCGGACGCCCGCGCACGGACTCGCTGAAGGAGGCGAAGGACTGCAGCATCCGGTCCACGAAGATCACGGCGGCCGTGAACAGGCCGGTGAGGATCGAGACCGGGACGGCGGAGCGACGGTACAGCTCGCCGCCGACGAAGTACCCCACGGCCCAACATATCGCCACGGTCAGCAGCGCCAGCAGGCCCATGAACCACCACGTCGGGTCGTCCAGGAAGGGCAGCAGGGCGAAGTGGGAGACCAGACCGAGGGCGGCGCAGATCGCCGCCGCCTTCATGGTGGGGTTCCACTCCAGACCGCTGAAGAGGGTGGCGAAGCCGACGGCGGCGGCGCCTGCGGTCAGGCCGATGACGATCGGACCCAGACCCGGGTCGGCGAACCAGGCGGTGGCCGAGAGCACGGCCAGCAGCACGGCGGTGACGGCCGCGGCGACACCGAAGGCCATCAGGCGGGTGCGGCGGTCGGTGACCAGCAGCGAGGAGAAGACCGCGCCCATGAACAGGGCGATGAGCCCGATCACCCACCAGGCCAGCGAGGGATCGGCCAGCCAGTCGTTGAACTCGATGGCGCCGTACTGCTTGAGCAGGGTGGCCACCCAGAAGACCGGGAGGGAGAAGCAGACGAAGACGCCGAAGGTGACGCCCAGGTCCAGGGCGCTGTACTGGCGCAGCGCGGAGATGACACCGATGCCGACGCCGATGACGATCGACAGGACGGTGGCGGCGAGAACCAGCTGGAGGGTGGCGCCCAGCGCCCGCTCCAGCATGAGGTTGACGTCCTGGCCGACCCGGTTGGTGCCCAGGTCGCCGGTGAGGACACCGCCGAGCCAGAGGAAGTAGCGGGCCACGACGGGTTTGTCGAGGTTCATCCGCTCGGTCCGGTCGGCGATGGCCGCCTCCCGGTCCTGCGGGGGGAGTTCCCTGAGGTCGGCCAGGGGGTCCCCGAGATTGGCGGCCATGATGTACACCACGAAGGTGGCTGAGAAGAAGATCAGCACCGAGGTGACGAGCCGCCGCGTGATGAAGGCAAGCATGACGCTGACTCCTGGAGGTCAGGAAGGGAAACCGGCGCGGAGCGCGGGACGCCCGGGGGCGGGCCGGGACGCGGGTCCGACGTGCCCGAGCGGGGCCGGGAGGCGATGCCCCCCGGCCCCGCTCGTGCTGTGGTGTCGCGGTCGCCGCGTCGGAGCGGACCCGGTTGGGCCGGATCACTCCGCGTGCGGTGGACGGCGTACTCCCGCGGGGCTCACCCCGCCGGGAGTCAGCCGATCCGCCACTCCGGCTGGTTCCAGACGTAGCTGTCCTGAGCCGGGCTCGGCTTCACGTTCTCCAGGTTGTCGGCGTAGGCCAGCAGACCGGGGTGGGCGAACAGCGGGATGGTGACCTGGTCCTCCCACAGGATCCGCTCGACCTCGAAGACCAGCTCGGCCTGCGCGTCCAGGTCGGTGGTCACCAGGATCTCGGAGAGGATCTCGTCCAGCTCCTCGTTGGAGTAGCAACCGTTGTTGTTGCCCTTGCCCTCGGGGGTGCACTCGGCGCTGCGGAAGGTGGAGTTCCAGCCGCTCACCTGGGCGGAACCGACCCAGGCGTACATCGCCACGTCGTAGGTGTTCTGGGACAGACCACCATCGAGGTCGAAGAAGTTGGCCTCGAAGTACGGCTGGATGTCGAAGCCGGCCTCGTCGCAGCTCTCCTTGATGAGCTGGGCGGTGTTCTCACGGCGCTGGTTGTTGGCGATGGCGCCGAGGCGGACGGTGGTGCCGACGGCGTCGGCCTCCTCCAGCAGGTCACGGGCGGCCTCGATGTCGGCCTGGCCGTACTGGTCGCCGCCGCTGTACTCCACGGCCGCCTGGTAGTTCTCCTCGAACGGCGCGACGTTGCGGACGTCCTGCGGCTCCGCGGTCTCGGCGATCGGGTTGATCAGACGCTGCACGATGACGTCGCGCGGCACGCAGAGGGCGAACGCCTCGCGCAGCCGCAGGTCGTCGGCGAGGCTGCCGCTGTCGAAGTTGAAGTCCAGGTGCTCGTAGACGTACTGGTCGAACTCCTCCAGCACGACGCCCGGCATTGCCTGGAGCTGTTCCTTGATGTCGGCATCCGGCTGCGGCTGGATGATCTGCACGTCACCGTTCTGCAGCGCCTGCGGCTGCTCGGTGCCCGGGACCAGTCGGTAGACGACCTCGGCCACGCCCGGGGCCTCGCCCCAGTAGTTCTCGTTGTAGGAGATGGTGACGGTCGAGCCGGCCTCGTAGCCGCTCAGCTTGAAGGGGCCGGAGGAGGGGATGAGGGCCTCGTCCGGGAGCGAACCCTGGATGGTCCAGCCGTTGTTGAAGAAGGTCGCGGCCTCCTCCAGTGCCTCGACGTCCTCGTCCAGGATGGCCTGGGTGAAGTCCTCGACGCTGTCGAAGCCGCCCTGCTCGGCGACCACGTGGGCGGGCATCATGGAACCGTTGCCACCGCTGGGACCGTTGGACTCCCAGTCGGCGTAGGGACGGTCGTAGACCAGGGTGAAGGTCTTCTCGTCGCCCTCGCAGCCGGGGGACTGGACGTCCTCGATGCCGCCGGTGCCGATGGCGGAGAAGAGGGCCTGCTCCTGGAGCTCGGTCTCGCCGGTCGGCTCGCCCTCGTCGTCCAGGACGTCGACCTCGCGCTCGGTGGTCAGGTGTGCGCCCTGCTGGACCCACCACAGCGTCACGTCGTTGCAGTCGATCGGGACACCGTCCGACCAGACGGCGTCCTCGTTGATCGTGTACTCGACGGTCAGCGGGTCCTCGGAGGTCAGCTCGTAGGTGCCGAACTCGGTGTTCCGCTGGATGGAGCCGTCCTCGCCGAAGTGCCAGAAACCGGTGGTCACCCACAGGTTGACCACGCTGTTCTTCAGCGAGTTACCGGTGGCGACGGTGTTGTTGTAGGAGTCGTACTCCTGGTCGTTGGCGACGTAGATCGAGCCGGTGGGACCGTTGCCGTTCCCGCTCGCCTCACCGGTGTCGCCACCGTTGTTGCTGTCATCGCTGCTGCACGCGGAGAGGACGAGAGCCCCTCCGAGTGCCGCGGCGACCAGTTTCGACGTTCTGCCGAATCGGGTCATCTTTCGGGCCTTCCGCGGTGTGATGACTTCGGGTGTGAAGTTGCCCGGAAGCTTCCTCACAGATCGCGGAGACAACAAGTGCGTACCGGGGACCGTTGTGCAGCCGAGATACGAATCACTCTGAGTTGTGACCCCCGGATCCCCTCAAAGGGGTTGCAAACGACTCGAATCGTCGTCGGTCGTTCGCGGTGAGCGTGCATGGCCGTTCGTAATCCGGGCGGCCCCGGGTGAACACCTGACCGGAGATGCCCTCCGGAGGATGGAAAACGACCCAAGATGGATCAAAACCCCATCACTTGCCGGCGGTTCGTGGTTCCTTGGTGATGTGGCGGGAGGTCCGGCTCACCCCGGGATGGTGGGTTTTCCCACCTTTCCTTCGGTTTCTCCCGCTCATCTCCCCTTGTGACCGCTCGTCCCCCGAGTCGTCGGTGCCCGCTCCTCCCGCTCTTCCCGTTCCGTGGACCCGGCCCCCGCCGGCTCCCCGGTGGGGGTGACCGAAGGGGCGGAATCCCGCCGGCCGAGAAATTCGTGCTGACTACATCTTTGCATCCCTCGCCCGGTGCCCCGAACCCGGTACCGGCGTTCCCGATCACCGCTTTCGATCACCGAAGTCATCCCCCGTGGATCGGCCCCCCACTCCTTTTCGGCCGGCCCCGGGGTCGGCTCC
>NZ_VKHT01000610.1 GCF_014141535.1 Streptomyces alkaliphilus
GGTGGACGGCCGACCGGCCGGGTGGGGACCCCGGCGGGGACCCGGCCCCGGCTCGGGGACGGTGTCGGGTGCCGGGCGTCGCGCGGTGTCGGGTCAGTGTCGGCAGCGGTCCAGGACGTCCAGGGTGCGGGCGGCCCGTCGCAGGGCCTCGCGGAGCCGGTCCGGGCAGGTGGTGTCGGCGCCGGCGCCCTGCGGCGCGATCAGCCAACCGGTGCCGGTGACCGGGGGTCGGTCGGCCCCGGTGGGACCCGGGTCGCCGGCGGGGACGCAGGCGCTGCCCGGCAGGTCCCAGCGCTCGGTGGTGCCGCGGGGAACGAGGAAACCGAGGGTCTCGCCCGTCGCGTCGTACAACACGGGGCCCAGGCCCTCGCCGAGTCTGAGCAGGTCCACCGCCTCCAGGCCGGTGCGGGTGGGGACGGTGACCAGGTCGTGTTCGCCGGCCGGGGTCCGGCCCACGGACGTCCGCACGGCTCCACCGTGCCCGGGACAGGGCCCGGTCGGGGCGTCGGACGGGTGCCGGAGCAGGGTCCGGGACTGGCGCCGGCCGGCTGCCGTACCGGCGGGACGGTGATCGAGCATGGGTGCCTCCTCGTGCCGTCCGGGCACCCGACGGCCCGGGCGCCCGCTTCCTCCGGTACAACGCGGGTGGACGTCAAGGGGTACGGGCCGGTGCCCCCGTAACGGGTGGCGCTTCATGGCGAATCGCGAGTCGGATATCCGCCTTTTCGGGAAATTCATCGGCAAAACCGGCCCCCCTCCTCCTTCCGTCGGCTGTACCGTCCGGGCATGGCGTCGAAACCATCCGCGACCGGGGGACCACGGAGAGCTTCCAACGGTGCCGGCGGAAGGGCGCCCGTACCGAACACCGTCTTCCGCGCGTTGCGCGGCAGTCGCTCGCCGGGGGAGTTCGCCTCGGAGGTCCGTCGGGCCGCCCGGGAGATCGGCGAGCACGTCTCCTGCGACGCCCGCTACATCGGCCGGGTGGAGTCCGGGGAGATCCGCTGCCCCAATTACGCCTACGAACGGGTCTTCGCGCACATGTTCCCCGGCCGGACTCTGACCGACCTGGGGTTCGCACCCCGCGCGTCGGTGCGGGGTCGGGCCGCCCGGGTCCGGGACCGCGGGTGGGACGCCCCCGACCCGCCACCGGCGGGGTCGGAGGAACCACCGGGCCCCC
Source organism: Streptomyces alkaliphilus (assembly GCF_014141535.1). Classification (GTDB taxonomy): domain Bacteria; phylum Actinomycetota; class Actinomycetes; order Streptomycetales; family Streptomycetaceae; genus Streptomyces; species Streptomyces alkaliphilus. Next base: position 1,178 of record NZ_VKHT01000610.1, read on the forward strand.
CGGACATCGCGGGGGACCCGCGAGAGGACGGGAGGAGCGACGTGCTGCGTCGTGCGTTCATGACCGGAGGTCCGGCCGCCGTGGCGTCCCTGGCCCCGCTGGGGATTGTCGGACTCGGCGCCCGCGCGGCGGCCGCCGGACCCGCCGGGGCCGGCGGCTCGGACGCCGCCGCCGTGGAGGAGGCGGTGCGGGAGATCCGTCTGCTGGACGACCGCCAGGGGGCCGGCGACCTGCTTGCCCGGGCCGCCGAGCAGTTGCGTCTGGCCTGGGAACTCGTGGACGCCGGTGCCCGCGCCCCGGCCGTGGACGCGCGGTTGCGCTCCGGCACGGGCGAACTGGCGATCTCGGTCGGGTGGTTGGCCCACGACTCCGGTCGGCTCGACACGGCCCGCGAGCACTACGACGAGGCGCTGGCCTGCGCGCGGTGGTCCGGCGACGCCGCCCTGGAGGCACACGCCTTCTGCAACCTGGCCTTCCTGGCCAGGGACGCGAACCGACCGCGCGAGGCGGTCCGGGCGGCGCAGGCGGGACAGCAGGCCGCCCGCCGGGTTCCCTCGCGGCGCCTGCGCGCCCTGCTCCTGCTCCGGGAGGCCGGCGGATGGGCCCGGCTGGGGGATCGGCGCGCCTGCGAGGAGGCGCTGGCCGGAGCGGAGGCCGCGCACCCGGGCGCCGGTCCGACGGACGGTGACCCGGAGTGGATGTCCTTCTTCGGCGACGCCGAGTTCGCCGGGCTGCGCGCCCAGTGCTGGGCCGCGCTCGGGGAGCCGGAACGCGCGGCGGAGTCCGCCCGCCAGGCGGTGGAGCTCCGGGATCCGCACTTCGTCCGGAACATCGCCCTGTTCTCGGCGATCCTCGCCGAGCAGCAGGCGCTGGCGGGTGAGCCGCGCGAGGCCGCGGTCACGGCGCTGGGGGCGGTGGACTCGTTGGAGCGGGTGCGTTCCGTTCGGGTCCGGGAGATCGTCGGGCGCACCGTGGAGGTGTTGGAGCCGTACCGGTCCCTGCCGGAACCGGCGCTGCTGCGCGAGCGGTTCCGGGCGCTCACCGTGCCGGCCCCCCGGGCCCCGGCCTGAGCGGGGTCCGGCCGGGGGCCGGTCCGCAGGGGCCGGCCCGAAGGGGCCGGTCCGAAGGGGCCGGCCCGAAGGTGGACCGGATCGACGCCGGCACGGGCGCCGACCCGCGCCCCACACACACGGATCGGCGCGGCGGGGGCCGGGGGGACACGGCGGCCGGCGCGCCGAGCGGTCGGCCGGTCCCGGCGTCCGGGCCCGCCCGCTCAGCCGAGGTGGCCGGTGTCGTTCCAGCGCTCGATGGCGGGGGCCCCGTAGGCCCACCCCAGCACCGACAGCGAGGCCGGATCGAGGCGGATGTGCGCCGCGAACCCGGGTTCCATCCCCAGCCAGCGCGCCCCCAGGGTGCGCAGGATGTGGCCGTGCGCGAAGAGCAGCACGTCGCGTCCGCCCTCCCTGGCCTCCCGGATCACCCGGTCGGCGCGCTCCACCATGGCCGCCAGGGTCTCGCCGTCGGTGACGCCGTCCCGCCAGATCAGCCAGTCGGCGCCGCGCCGGGCCCGGATCTCGGCCGGCGTCAGCCCCTCCTCGGCCCCGTAGTCCCACTCCATCAGGTCGTCCACGGGGCGGGCCCCGGTGCCGAACCCGGCCAGTTCGCAGGTCTCCCGGGCGCGGGAGAGCGGGCTGGTCCACACCTCGGTGTCGGGCAAGCCGTCCCAGGGGGAACGACGCAGGCGTTCGCCCAGCCGCTCGGCGTCGGCGCGGCCCGTGTCCAGCAGGGGGACGTCCGTGCGGCCGGTGTGCCGCCCGGCCACGGACCAGGCGGTCCGTCCGTGTCGCACCAGCAGGAGGCGTGCCGCCATCGTTCTCTTCCCGTCCGTCGTGTCCCGGTTCCCGGTCCCCGCGGCCGGTACGGGACCCGCCGGCGGAAGGGCCGTTCCGATCATCAGACCAGGCGGTCCGTCCGTGTCGCACCAGCAGGAGGCGTGCCGCCATCGTTCTCTTCCCGTCCGTCGTGTCCCGG
>NZ_VKHT01000611.1 GCF_014141535.1 Streptomyces alkaliphilus
GATCGGCCCGGCCCCCGCCTCACGGAGGGCCCGATCCGTCGCCGTACACTCCCCGCATGAGCAACGACACGGCCGTCGAGATCACCGGTCTGGTGAAGCGGTACGGTCGGCGGACCGCCGTCGACGGCCTGGACCTGACCGTCCGCAAGGGGTCGGTCACCTCCGTTCTCGGCCCCAACGGGGCCGGCAAGACCACCACCGTGGAGAGTTGCGAGGGCTACCGCCGTCCCGACGCCGGAACGGTCCGGGTCCTGGGCCTGGACCCGATCGCCGACGGTCCGGCGCTGCGTCCGCGCGTCGGGGTGATGCTGCAGAACGGTGGCGTCTACCCGGGCGTGCGGGCCATGGAGATGTTGCGGCACGTCGCCCGACTCCACGCCCACCCACTGGACCCCGAGGCACTGGGTGAACGGCTGGGGCTGGACTCCTGCGGCCGGACCCCCTACCGCCGACTGTCCGGCGGCCAGCAGCAGCGCCTGGCCCTCGCCCTCGCACTGGTGGGCCGTCCCGAACTGGTCTTCCTCGACGAACCCACCGCCGGCCTGGACCCCGGCGGACGCCACCTCACCCGGGACCTCATCCGGGAGTTGCGCCGGGACGGCGTGACCGTCGTGCTCACCACCCACCTCATCGACGAGGCCGAGGAACTCTCCGACCGGGTCGCCATCATCGACGGCGGGCGGGTGATCGCGGAGGGGTCGCCCGAGGAGCTGTGCCGGGGCGGTTCCGACAGTCTGCGCTTCTCCGGCCGCCCCGGCCTGGACCTGAAGGCGCTGACCGACGCGCTGCCCGAGCACTGCGAGGCGGCCGAGCCGGTCCCCGGCGGGTACCGGATCACCGGGCGGATCACTCCGCAGGTGTTGGCCACCGTCACCGCCTGGTGTGCCCAGCACGGCGTACTGGCGGACCGGATCACCACCCGTCGACACAGCCTGGAGGATGTCTTCCTCGATCTGACCGGCAGGGAGCTGCGACCGTGATCGACCGATCCCCCACCACAGGTGACGCGCCCGGGGGCCCGGGCGATTTCGTCCCCCGTCCCGGGGCCGCCCCCCTGGGGCGCATGATCGCCTCCCAGGCCGTGCTGGAGACGCGGATGCTCCTGCGGCACGGCGAGCAACTGTTGCTGACGATGGTGATCCCGACCCTGATCCTGGTCGTCTTCAGCGGCATGGACCTGATCGACCTCGGTGCCGGTCGGGAGGACCGGGCCGGCAGGCTGGAGTTCCTGGCCCCCGGTGTCCTGGCTCTGGCGGTCCTCTCCACGGCCTTCACCGGTCAGGCCATCGCCACCGGTTTCGAGCGGCGCTACGGGGTGCTCAAGCGGCTGGGCTCCACCCCGCTGCCCCGGGCGGGGCTGATGACCGCGAAGACCGGCGCCGTGCTGTCCACCCTCTCGTTGCAGATCGTCCTGCTCTCCTCGGTGGCCCTGGCGCTGGGGTGGGAGCCGCGGGGCAACCCGTTCTCCGCCGCCCTGCTGATCCTGCTGGGCACCGCCGCCTGCGCCGGTCCGGGATTGTTGCTGGCCGGCACCCTGCGGGCGGAGGCCACGCTGGCCGCCGCCAACCTGGTGTTCGTCCTGCTGCTGGTGGGCGGCGGGGTGGTGATCCCCCTGGAGAACTTCCCCGCGCCGGTCGCGGACGTGCTGGCGCTCGGCCCGTCGGCGGCGCTCGCCGACGGGCTGCGGGCCGTACTGGCCGACGGTGCCGCGCTGCCGATCGGGCCGGTGGTGATCCTGCTCGTCTGGGGCGTGGCCTCGCTCGCGGCGGCGGCCCGCTTCTTCCGTTGGGAGTGATCCGCCGCCGGTGCGCGGCGGGGGGCGGGGAGCGGGTGGATTCCGTCTCATCCGCGGACCCCCTGCCCGGTGCCCGATTCGCCCGTGTCACCATGAACGGGTGCGTGAACTGCTGACCGCCCTGCGCAATCCGCTCGCCGCCCTCGACCGACGGTGGACCCCGAGCCCCCGGACACTCCGCATCGCGACCAACGCCGCCCTGGTGATGAGCGTGGTCATCGTGGTGACCGGCGGCGCGGTGCGGCTGACCGGTTCCGGCCTGGGCTGTGACACCTGGCCCAAGTGCACCGGGGACAGTCTGGTGACCACTCCCGAGATGGGCATCCACGGGGTCATCGAGTTCGGCAACCGGCTGTTGACCTACGTCCTGGCCGCCGCGATCGGATGGGTGATCGTCGCCTCCCGTTGCGCGAACCCCCGGCGGCGGTCGGTGACCCGCCTGGGGTGGTACCAGGTGGGTGTGGTGCTGGCCAACGCGATCGTGGGCGGGATCACCGTGCTCACCGGCCTGAACCCCTTCTCCGTGGCGGCGCACTTCCTGCTCGCCACCGTGCTGATCACCCTGACCACCATCGCCCGGCGGCGTGCCCGCGAGGGTGACGAGGCCCCCCAGCCGTTGGTCGGGCAGCCGGTGCGCCGCGCGGTGTACGCGGTCACCGCCGTCTGCGGCGCCCTCGTGGTGGTGGGCACCGCGGTCACCGGCAGCGGGCGGCACGCCGGCGACCCGGGTGAGATCACCCGGATGCCCTTCGACTGGGAGACGATCACCCGGCTGCACGCCGCCCTGGCCTGGATGGTGGTCCTCGGTACGATCGCAGTGATCGTGGGGATGCGTTTGATGGACGCCCCGGCCGGCCCCCGGGCGCGGGCGCGGGACCTGCTGATCGTGCTGCTGGCCCAGGGAGCCGTGGGATACGTGCAGTACGCCCTGGACGAACCCGAACTGCTGGTGGGCATCCACCTGCTGGGGGCGGCGGTGACCTGGGTCGCGATGATCCGCCTGGTGCTCTCCCTGCGCGATCGCGGCCCGGTCCCGGAGCGGCCGACGGGGAACGACCGCGCCCCCGCGGCCCCGCCGGCGAGGGTGACGGGCGGGGACGGCCACCCGCCGGCCGGCTCGATCGCCCCGGGCGAGGAGGAGCGCACACCCGCCGGGGTCTGAGCCCTCTTCCCCACCGTCGGGAACACCCGCCACAGGCGCGAGGGCCCGGCGCCCCACCCACCGATCACCGGTGGTGGGCGCCGGGCCCTCGCGCGGCGCGGAACGTCCGCGTCACCCGGGGGACCCGCGACATCACCCGGGGGACCCGGACACGACGCCCGTTCACCGTGGCACGGCCCCGCCGACCCGGACAAGGGGTCGGGACGGAACGCCGGATCCGGCCCGGAGGGCGGGGCTCTCAGGC
>NZ_VKHT01000612.1 GCF_014141535.1 Streptomyces alkaliphilus
CCCCGGGGCCCCCGGCCCTTCGAACAGAACGGAATGTGACCATGACCCTTTCGGCGACCGCGCCGACGGCCGCGCCCCGGCCGGTGATCACCGCCTGGTCCGCGGTGTCGCCGTTCGGCATCGGCAGGGACGAGTTCGTGGCCGGCGTGCTGGCCGGCGAGGACACCTCCCGCGCACTGGACCCCGAGGAGTGGGCGGGTCCGGACAGCCGCGCCTGCGTGGTGCCCGGATTCGAACTGCGCGAGGTCCTCGGCAAGAAGGGCACCCGGTCGATGGACCGGGTGACCGGGCTGGCCGCCACCGCGGTCCGCGACCTGTTGCGCGACTCCGGCGACCGGCGCACGGCCTCCGACGAGGAGACCGCCCTGGTCCTGGGCACCACCACCGGCAGCGCGCAGAGCATGATGGACTTCACCCGCGCCTCGCTGGTGGGGGAGCGCCCGTTCTACGTGGACCCCTCGCTGATGCCGAACGCGGTGATGAACTGCGCCGCGGGCCAGTGCGCCATCCGGCACAGCCTCAAGGGGCCGAACACCACCATCGCCGGCGGTCGCGTCGCCGGACTGTCCGCGCTGAGCTACGCCCGCGGCCTGCTGGACTCCGGCCGCGCCAGGACCGTGCTGTACGGCGCGGCCGAGGAGTTCTCGAACGCGCGGGCGTGGCTGGACCACCACCGGCGCGGCGAGGACGCCGCCGGAGCCCTCCTCGGCGAGGGATGCGCCATGTTCATGTTGGAGGCCGCCGACTCCCCGGAAGCCGACGGCCGCGCCCTGGCCGAGGTGCTCGCCGTGGAATCGCGGGTGTACTTCGGCGACGACCCGCACGAGGCGCTCACCGCCTGCGTGGAGGGGGTCCTGCGGCGCGGCGGGGTCGACCCCGGGGACGTGTGGGCGGTCTCGACCTCCGGGCTCGCGGGCCTCGCCGGTGAGCGGGAGCGCGAGGCGCTGACCGCGCGTTTCGGCGCCGAGGTGGTGGACCGGGCGCCGTCCATGCGGGCCATCGGGGACACCGCGGCGGCCTCCGCGGCCTTCCAGATCGCAGCGCTGCTGGGCCTCGCCGAACGCTCGACGCCCCCTTCCGGCGGCGTCGCCCTCGTCTCCTCGGTGGACGACAACGGTGTGGTCGCCTGTGCCGCGCTGCGCATGCCGGTGGGCTGACGAACGCCCACCGGTCCTACGAAAGGGAAGAGCATGACAATCGACGCGGTCACCGGACTCGACCGGGAAGAACTGCGGGAACTGTTGGCCGAGACCATCGACGCCGACGTGGCCGAGATCCGGGACGGGGCCGACTTCGTGGAGTCGCTGGGCGTCGACTCCCTGATGGCCCTCGAGGTCGTCGTCGTGTTGGAACGCAGGTACGGGATCAAGTTCGCCGAGACGGAGATGCGTTCGGTGCGGACCCTGGAGAGCACCTACGACCTGCTGTGCCAGAAGCTGCGGGAGTGTTCGTGACCAGCCCGGTCCTGGCCGCCCCGCGGGTGGTGCGCGAACCCGCCCGGGACGAGGACTCCGGGGCGTGGTCGGCGGGCTTCTCGGTGACGATCACCGGGGACGAGCCCGTATTCGCCGGGCACTACCCGGACTTCCCGATCTTCCCCGGCGTCTGCGTGATGGAGTGCGTGCGCCGCGCCGCCGAGGCGGTCATGCCGCCCGGGGCCGAGGGGGCGCGGCTGGCGGCCGTGGAGTCCTGCCGGTTCCTGACCGCGGTCCACCCCGGTGACGAACTGGGGATCGAGCTGAGCTGGTCGCCGCGCGGCGAGGACTGGCGCTGCGCCGCCCGGGTGGAGACGGAGCGCGGCCGGGCCGCCTCGATCCGCCTGCGCTACCGGCGGGAGGACCCCGCGTGATCACCACCGAGGGCGTGCGCGCCGCGCTTCCGCACCGGTACCCGATGCTGCTGGTCGACCGGGTGACCGAGCTGGGGCCGGACGCGATACGGGCGATCAAGGCCGTCACGGTGAACGAACCCTGGTACGCCCGGCTCGGCCCGCGGGCGACCCGCGAGGACCTGGCCTACCCGGACTTCCTGCTGATCGAGTCATGGACCCAGACGGCGGGGCTCCTGGCCAAGCGCCTGGCGGGCGACGGGGTCGAGGGGCAGGTCATGTTGTTCGGCTCCATGAGCGATGTCGGGTTCCACCGGCGGGTCCTGCCCGGGGACACCGTCGAGCATCACGTCCGCCTGGAGCGCGCCGTGAACGACACGATGATCTTCGAGGGTGGGAGCCGGGTCGACGGCGAACCCGTGCTGACCGTCGGCCGGGTCACCGTCGCCTTCCGCCCGGGCGAACGACCCGGGGCCGACACCCCGGACCCACACCCCGGGGTCGTGTCCCGGACCGGCGGCCGGTGACCGGCCGACCGACACAGTCGATGAGGAGAACGTCATGACGGACAACACAGCCCCGGTCGCCCTGGTGAGCGGCGGATCGCGGGGCATCGGCCGGGCCGTGGTCCTGCGGCTCGCCGCCGAGGGGTACGACGTCGGTTTCTGCTACCGCTCCGACGAGCAGGCCGCGCTGCAACTGGAGAAGGAGGCCGGCGAGTTCGGTCACCGGGTGCTCGCCGTCCGGGTCGACGTGACCGACGCCGAGTCGGTCCGGGAGTGGGTCGCCCGCACGGAGTCGGAGCTGGGGCCGATCGACCTGGCGGTCAGTTCGGCCGGCATCACCCGGGACAACCCGCTGGTCCTCATGACCGACGAGGACTGGCACGCCGTCCTGGACACCAACCTGGACGGCGTGTACCACGTGTGCCGCTCGGTGATCTTCGAGATGATGAAGCGCAAATCCGGCACGATCATCAACATATCCTCCATCGCCGGTGTGTACGGAAACGCCACCCAGTCCAACTATTCCGCCTCCAAATCGGGCATCATCGGTTTTTCCAAGGCGCTCGCCAAGGAAGTCGGCCGGTACAACATCCGGGCCAATGTGGTGGCGCCGGGCTACATCGAGACCGATATGACCGCCGAGCTTTCCGAAAAGGTCAAGAAGGAAGCGGCGAAGCAGGTTCCGCTGCGACGCTTCGGCCGGGCCGAGGAGGTGGCGGACCTCGTCGCCTATCTGGCGAGCGAACGTGCCGCGTACATCACCGGGGCCGTCATCCAGATCGACGGCGGCATGACCGTCTGAATCCCGTGACCGTCCGAACCCGGGAAACACCATGACGACAACCGGGCACCCGCCCGCCCC
>NZ_VKHT01000613.1 GCF_014141535.1 Streptomyces alkaliphilus
CACCCGTTCCGACACCGGGGCCGGCGTTCCCGCCGTTCCCGGGCCCCGCGCCGACACCCCGCCGGCGTCCGGCCTCGCCGCCTGGCTGCTCACGCCCCGCCCGCCGTCCCCGCCCGGCGTGTGGCGCGAGGGACGGGTGCCGCGGCCGGACGAGGACCCCGACGCCATGGGGGACCGCGAGCTCTTCGGTGGCGCGCTGCTCGCCCTGCTGGGTGCCCTGCTGGTCTGGTCGCTGTGCTGGAACGGCTACATCCGGGTCTGGCTGTGGCCCCTGGAATGGGTCACCACCGACGCCTGGCGCGGTACCCGTCTGCACGTCACCGCCACCTACGCCTACTACGTCCTCTTCGCGGTGTTCCTGGCATGGGTCTTCGGTCGGATCGGCAACTGGCCGCGCGTTTGGCGCCGGGTGCGTCCCGGCGCGCTCCGCCTGCTGCGCGCACCGGCCGACACGCCGCCGCTGCCGGTCGCCCGCACCCGCCGGGCCGTCGCGGCCATCCTGGCCGGGGCGCTGGCCTGGGGGCTGAGTTTCGGAGGGGTCTGGCTCTTCTGGCTCGAACCCCTGTGGGCGGTGGTCCCCGACTCATGGTGGGAGGAGGGCGACACCACCGCCTACGTCATCGCCTACAACATCCACTACCTCCTGTGGACCGTGTCGCTGGTGACCGCCGCGGCGGTCCTCGGCGGATGGCGCGACATCGCCCGCCTGGTGTGGGGCCGTCGGACCGACGGGAAGGGCGCGCGGGACGCCGACGGCACACCGATCCCCGACCCCACCCGATGGGACGAGCTCCGCGAGGCCGGACTGGACCGGGCCGCCGACCGTCTCCGGGACGACGCCCGTTCCGGTGCCATGAACGACGTGGACCACGTGCGTCTCGCCGAACTGTGGCGTCGGGCGCGTGCCGTGCCCGGGGCCCGCGAGGCCTTCGCCGCCGCGGTCGAGGCCGACGGGGCCGGCGCGTTGTCCCATCCCTCCGGAGCCCGTGACCTCCCGGTGCGCACCGCCCGCCACGACCTGCTCACCGGACAGGTGCTCATCGGCCGTGCCGTCGCCGACGAGCGCAACCCCCACAGCCACCGCGGCGAGGCCGTGGCGTTCGATCCGGAGGTGTTGGGCACCTCCCTGGTGGCGGTGGGTCCGCCCGGTTCCGGCAAGACCGGCCGGGTGATCCGCCCGGTGGTCGAGGCGTTGTGCCTGCGGGCCCTCGCCGGTCGGGCGGCCGTCGTCGCCGTCGGCGCGGCGGGCGCCGGGCTCGGTTCCGACGACGCCTTCGACGTGGTCATCCGGGTGGGGGACCCCGGGACGTCCCACCTGCTCGACCCCTGGGGAGGATGCGAGGACACCGACGAGGCCGCCGCGCTGCTCGCCGAGGCACTGGTGGGCGGGGGACGGGACGACCCCGAGGAGGCGGCCCTCGCCATCGCCCAACTCATCGGCCCCTATCGGGCCGCCTACGGACACTTCCCCGGCGTGCCGGAACTGCGGGCCCTGCTGGACGGGGCCGGTGCCCTGCTCCACACCCTGCACGACGACCTCGGCCGCGCCGGTGATCGCACCCACCAGCGGGATCTGGCCGTGCGGGCCCGACAGGCCGAGCGCCCCGACGACATCGGCCGCCGACTGGCCGATCGCCTGGGGCTGCTGGAACGCGCCGGGCTGGCGGGCCCGGCCGACCCGGCGCGGCGCGCGCGGCCGTTCGCCGTCGGGGTCCCGGATCGCCCGCTGCGGGTGCGGGTGGACCTGCCCGCCGGGGGCCACGCCGAAGCCGGTCGGATCATCGTCAGGCTTCTGCTGACCCGCTTCGCCTCCGCCGTCACCCGTCGCCCGGACCGGAGCCTCTTCGCCTGTCTGGTCCTGGACGACGCCGCCTCCGCGCTGACCCCGGGCACGGTGCGGGACCTGGCCCGTCTGCGGCCGGCGGGCGCCGGGGCGGTCCTGGCCCTGCGTTCCCTCGACGAGGTGCCCGAGCCGCTGCGGCCCGCTCTCCTCGGCACCGTCGGCTGCCTGATGGCGTTCTCCGGCGTCACCACCTGGGACGCGGAGCACTTCGCCCGGGCCTGGGGCAAGGAGTGGACCGAGGACCGGGACGTCACCCGCGCCCCGGACCGTACCGGCGGGGTGGTCAAGCGGACGGTGCGCGGCGTCCGCCGGTTGTTCACCGGGCGGGAGACGACCACCGAGACGGTCACGGTGCGGAGGGTGGAACGGGAGCGCCGGCCCGCCTCCGAACTGGCGCACCGACTGCCGCCCCGGCACGCGGTGCTCTCGGTAACCAGCACGGAGGGGGAGAGCGGCCCGCCGATCCTGGTCCGGCTGGGCGACTGATCGGTGGCCCGCGGGGCCCGGGCGGTACCGTTGCGGGTGAACGGGCGGGGCCCTCCGTCGTCCCGTCCGGTGGGGCCCGACCCGCGGCCCTCCCGCCCGGCATGTCCCCGCTTCCCGAGGACCAGCATGCTTCCGACGCTCGCCTCGCTGGCGCGGCACCCCGCCCTCGGCCTCCGGCCGTTGACCGCCGGTGACCGTCTGGACGTCCCGGTGCGGTGGGCGCACGTCAGCGAACTCGCCGACCCGGTGCCCTACCTGGAGGGTGGGGAACTCCTGCTGACCACCGGGCTGAAGGTGCCGCTGGACGACCCGCGGGCCACCGGGGAGTACGTGCGCAGGCTCCGGGCCGCCGGCGTGGTCGGTCTCGGCTTCGGTCCGGGGATCCACCACCCGACCACCCCTCCGGGGTTGGTGGCGGCCTGTCGGGACGAGGGGCTGCCGCTGTTGGAGGTGCCCCGGCCCACCCCCTTCATCGCCATCTCCAAAACGGTCTCCGCCGTTCTGGCCGCCGAGCAGTACCGCACCACCACCGCCGGGTTCGCCGCCCAGCGGGAACTCACCCGTGCGGCGTCCGGGCCGGACGGTGCGCGCGGAGTGCTGGCGCGACTCGCCGGTCGACTCGACGGCTGGGCGGCGTTGCACGATCTCTCCGGCGCGCCGGTGGCCGTGGCGCCGCCGTGGGCGGAGCGGCGGGCGGCCCGTCTCGGTGGGGAGGTACGACGATTGGCCGGCCGCGCGGCGCCCTCGAGCGCGGTGCTGGATGCCGGGCCCGGCACGGGGAGTGACGGCACGGGGGACCGGCGGGGTCCCCGGGATCCGGAGGAGCGGGGTGCCGGGGCGGTGGAACC
>NZ_VKHT01000614.1 GCF_014141535.1 Streptomyces alkaliphilus
GGTGGGGGTCGGTGGTGGGGTGAAGGTGCTCATGGCTGGGGCTCCGGTAGGCGGTCGCAGGTGTCCGCGAATTCGTGGGCGAGATCGGAGTGGTAGGCGTCGGACAGGCGGGTGAGCACAGAGATCTCCCCGAGCAGGTCCCGGCCGCCTTCGACCGGTGGGTGGTCACGGCTCGCCTGCGGGGCCTCGCCGCGCAGTTTGGCGCGGCGGGCCGCGAGGAGCCAGCAGGCTTCGGCGGCGACGGCGGCCCGTGCCCCGGTGAGCCCTCGGGCCTCGACATGTCGCCGGGCTCGCTCCCGGAGGTCGGCGGGCGCGTGGTCACCGAGCACCAGGGCGGCGTCGCGGATCTCGATGGTGCGGCGGTAGAGGCGGCCGAGCATGTCGCGGGGGTCGAGCCGGTCGGCGGTCGGGCCGCGTGGGGAATCGAGTCGCACGGCCGGGGCGGCACGGGTGAGGTCGAGCCACAAGGGACGCAGAGCGAGCAACGCCCGTCTCCTCTTCCCCCAGGTGCGCAGCTTTCCGAGGACGGGGAGCGTGCTGCCCACCACGATGAGAAGGAGCGCGGTCATGAGCAGGTAGGTGCTCACCCGGTCGTCGAGATCTCCGGGAAGGATCCCGTCCCCGGTCATGTGCGCGATGAGAGCCGCGATACGGACCAGGGCGTAGGCCACTCCCGCTGCCATACCGGCGCCGATGGTCCCGAGTCCCCAGCCGAGGGCTCGTCCGTCGGCCTTGCGGCTCCAGCGCAGACAGACCCGCGTACCGGCCAGCAGGGAAAGGGTGAGGAAGCCGAGAAAGACCGTCGTGTAGGCGAGGAGTGCCATCCGGGCGGCGGGGTCCTGGAATATCGCCCTGGTCTCGTAGGGCTGGAGCTTCGCGAAGAAGAGCGTCGACATGATGGCTGCCGTGGCGAGGGGAAGGATGACGCGCAGTCGTTTCACCGCGGGGCTGCCGTCCTGCTGGCCGGAGACCTTGCGCAGGAACGCCAGTAGGGCAGCCGCCGAAAGCACTCCGCCGGAGAGGTGTTTGAGCAGGTAGGAGAGGTCGACGATGCCGGTCAGTTGATCGAGAGCCCGCCCTGCCGGTAGACGCAACGTCATCATCACGGCCAGGCCGAAGAACGTCCACCAGAGAGCTCGGTCGTGTCCCTTTCCCCACACCTTGACGGCACGCCACGCGGTGGTGATCCACAGAAGGATCGCCATGACCAATTCGAAGGACCTCATCGGTCGCTCTCACCCCGCAATGCCGCGTCGAGACGATCGAGTTCGGGGGCGCGAGTGCCCGCTACGGGCCGCAGGTCGGCCATCTTGGCTATACGGGTGGCGAGGAGTTCGGCTTCCCGCTCTCGGGCGTTACTGAAGTTGGCCCGCCCCAATACGGCGCGGACGGTGCGGGGGTCGATGGTGGTGAAGAGGTTCTTGAGGTCCACCCCGGGACCCCTGCCGTCGGTGACGTTGTGCCCGAGCAGCATGTGACTGATCTCGTGCAGGACGATGTGGTCCCGGTGCAGCGGAGAGGTCGATGCCTCGTGGAAGATGTAGTCGGCGCTGTCGAGTTCCACCCACAGCCCGCACAGCTCGTTGTCCCTGCCCTTGATTCCCTCGATCGGCTGCACGAACACGGGTCGTCCACGATGTTTCTCGACCGCGTCGAGGAATTTATCGACATCGAAGGGTATGGGAATTTCGATTCCGATCAGAGGATCGGGGTTCCCCTGAAGGCGACGCCGGAAGAAGGGCGCCCGGAGCCGTCGAAACAGACGCAACGTTTCTCTCCCGGATCTTGCATCATCTTTTCCGAATGGCGCACCATTTCATGCACCACGCGGCCAGCCGTAGATCTTCGGACTTCATCATCGACATTCGGGGCAGCCAGGAGCGCTGCCCGTCCGGCTTCGGTAACGCGACAACGCACAGGGCGCCGGCTCGGTCACCGGACATGGCGTCGATGGAGTACGAAGCACCCTCCGGTGCGGGGATCGGGAAAGCCTGTCGCATCGTGATCACGCACCCTCGCGGGGCTGCTCGTTCTTGTTCAGCCCTTCGAGCTCGCGGGCGCGCTCGATGATCGCCTGCACGGTCCGCAGGGTCTCCGGAGAAAGCCCCGAAGCCCGCAGCGCCACGGAGCGCACCTGGCTGTCGCGCATGGACTCCAGCAGCGACAACTCCGTGTCCACGCGCCGCCCTTCCTCCTCGTCGAAGAAGTAGGAGGGAGGGACGCCGAAGAAATCCGCGAGAGCCTTGAGGTACTTGATGCCGGGGTTGTCCCGCTGCCCTTTTCGCAGCTGGTGGAGGAAGCTCGCCGACATGGTCGGGCCTCCCCTGTCGGCGATCCCCTGGGCCACCTCGCGCAGGGAGTACGGGCCGCGCCCCGCGGGGTGGATCACCTGGAAGAGGCGGTCAACCTTCTCCGCGAGGATCCGCCCCTCCTCGCTCACCTCGTCACCCATCGGTTGACCTCCCTTCGCCAAGGATCACGCGCCCACCTCCTGCGGCGTTCACAGGTGTGGACGATACACGAGCCCTCCCACCCCAGCGTCCTCTCCCGTTGACACGGAGCGCTGTTGTCGGCTTACGATCACTCAGCGCTGTCCACAAGCGGAAACAGCGCGGGGTCGGCCTTGCCGTACCCCGGACCCGAAGAACACGGAGGAGACGGGATGCCGGCCCAACGAGCGCTCCGGCCGACAGGACGGGCGCACGAGGCGAGTCCCTCCCCCAGCCGGCCGGGCGAGGTATCCCGGCACGATGCCGACCGGTCCGGCTCCGGCACGCTTGCGCCTGCGGTAACGACGTCCCCGCTCTTATGACTTGTACCGAGTTGTTGAACCAACTCTGGATCTTGTCGGGAGTGCGTGCGTATGTTCGTCGTCGCCGGGGCAGCCCGGCCGGCAGGACGAACACAAGGAGCAGCCCACGCCACCCCTGACCTCATAGGACCCCGCACACAGCGACGGCGCCCGGGAGCGGCAACTCCCGAACGCCGAACGCTTCACGGCTGAACCGCCCCGGCAAGGGCGGAGATCGCCATCATCACCGCGCTGATCCCTTCCACGGGGCGTCTCAGCGTGGCAACACCGAGGGAGATTCTTACATGCGCTCTGCCCTGCGCAAAAGGACCGAGGGTCCGATCCGCGCGGCAGCCGCCCGCTTCCCCCACCCCACCCTGTC
>NZ_VKHT01000615.1 GCF_014141535.1 Streptomyces alkaliphilus
CAATTCCCTTTCCGCTTTCCCCGTCCCGTCCGACCCGGCCCCGCTCCCGGTAACACCATCGGGAATTTCCGTGATCGACGGAGGTGAAAAGGGGGGCCGTATTCGAAAGGCCACTCCGCCCGACGGCAGTCGGGCGATCCGCCCCGCGGGGAGTCCGACGAGGGGGCCCGTGGGGCGTCGGGCGGTGACGGGTGGCCGGTGCGATCGGGTTGGGTCCGATCACACCGGAGAGAGAGCGCAAAGATTCCTTTGCAAAGAAAGATGTGCGGTCTATCGTGGGGGCATGCTTCCCGAGGAGTCCCCGCCCCCGACGGGACACGACCCACGGCCTTCCGACACCGTGGTCCTCGACGCCTCGGGACTGCGGGCCCTGACCCACCCCGTGCGGGTGCGGCTGATCGGCCTGCTGCGCACCGACGGCCCCTCCACCGCCACCCGCCTCGCCGACCGGCTCGACCTCAACTCCGGCGCCACCAGCTACCACCTGCGCCAACTGGCCGCCGCCGGATTCGTCGAGGAGGACCCCGACCGGCCGGGCGGACGCGAGCGGTGGTGGCGCGCGGTGCACCGGTTCACCCGTTTCGACGACCCGGAACCCGTCGAGCGCGAACCGGCCGCGGCCCTGGCGTACCTCCAGTCGGTGGCCGCCGCGCACGCCTCGCAGGCCCAGCAGGCGTTCGCGCACCTGCCCACCTCCCCCGCTCCGTGGCGGCACGCCCTGGGACTGGGCGACGTGCGGCTGCGGCTCACCCCCGAGGAGGCGTCCCGGCTGGGTGCTGAGATCCGGGAGGTGCTCTCCCGATACCCCCTGGACGACCCCGATGCCGAGCGGCCGCCCGGTACCGAACCGGTCTCCGTCGTCGTGCACGTCCTCCCCCTGCCGGAGGAGCCCGCCCCGCCGACCGACACCCCGACCGATCCGACCGCCTCCGGGGAGGGGAACCCGTGAGCGGTGCCCCCGGCACCGGCGCCGCCGACACGGTCGTCCCCGCCGGCGGGCCGGAGCGGGGCACCGGCGACCTTCCGGGACGAATAGCCCGTATGCGACCGGTGTCCGGGGTCCTCGCGGCCCTCTCGGTCGCGCTGACCGGCACCTTCGTCTCCTCCATCGCCCTGCCCTGGTACGTCCTGGTCACCACGGGCAGCGCCGGCTGGACCGGCGTGGTGGCGTTCTGCGAGATGGCCCCCTACGTCGCGGCCAAGGCGGTCAGCGGACCCCTGGTGGACCGGCTCGGCCCACGGCGCGTCTCCCGGGCCGCCGACGTGTTCAGCGCCCTCGCCGTCACCCTGGTCCCGCTGCTGCACGTCCTCGACCTCCTCCCGCTGTGGGGGCTGCTCGTCGTGGTGGCGCTGATCGGCCTGACCCGCGGGCCCGGTGACCTGGCCAAGCGGGTGATGATCCCCGAGGCCGCCCGGCGCGGTCGGCTGCCGCTGGAGCGGGCCACCGGCCTGGCCGGTGTGACCGAACGCCTGGCCCTGACCGTCGGCCCGGCGGCGGGCGGTGCGCTGGTGGCCTGGGTCGGTCCGCTGCCCGCCCTCGTCCTCAACGCATTCTGCTTCGCCCTGGGGTGGCTGGTGGTCACCGTGGTGGTGCCCCGGGACATGGGCGCCCCGGTCGGGGCGTCCCCTTCCGAGTCCCATTCCGAGTCCCATTCCGTGCCGTCACAAAATCGGGCGGACGGCTCCGATGACGACGCGGCGGGGACCACGGCGGCCGTGGCCCCGACGGACGGGGCCGGGTACTGGCGCCGACTGGCGGAGGGCTTCGCCTTCCTGCGCCGGGACCCGCTCCTGCTGGTGATCGCGGCGCTGATCGCGGTGATCAACCTCCTGGACAGCGCCATGGCCGCCGTCCTGATGCCGGTGTGGGCCCGGGAGACGGGCAACGGCCCGGCCGCGCTGGGCCTGTTGGTGGCCGTCATGGGGGTCGGGGCGATCGTCGGCAGCCTGGTCATCACCGCCTTCGGTCACCGCCTTGGGCGCCGCATGGTCTTCTTCGCGGGCCTGCTGACCGTGGGGGCGCCGCGTTTCCTGGTGCTCGCCCTCGACACCCATCTCGCAGTGGCGTCGGCGGTGTTCCTGGTGGCCGGCTTCGGTTCCGGCTTCCTCAACCCCGTCCTGACCGCCGTGATCTTCGAACGCATCCCACCGCACCTGCTGGGACGCGTCGGCGGCCTGCTCGACGCCCTGGCCTGGATCGGCATCCCCTTCGGCGGACTGCTGGCCGGCGCGGCCGTCACCGCGTTCGGGTGGGCGCCGACCCCGGGGGTCGCCGGCGGGATCCACCTCGCGGCGACCCTGCTCGCCGGACTGCGACCCGAGTGGCGGGAGATGGACCGCGACCGAGGCGGCACCGACAAGGCGGTCGCGGAAGGGGGAATCGACACCGTTCCCCCTCCGGGCCCCGGCACCCCGGGGGCCGTGGCCCCGCCGGTCGGGGAGGCGGAGCGACGCTCCCCCGCCCCGATCGGCGAACCCTGACCGCGGAGGGGCCGGGGCCACGTCGTCCCGTCCTCCCGTCGGCGGTGTCGGGGACGGTACCGCCGACGGTCCGGCCGGGCGCGTCCCGGGTGCCCGGCGGTGCCGGACCCCGGGGACGCGCCGGGTCAGACCTCGAGCTCGGACTCGATCCTCTTGAGCTGGTGACGGGCCATCGCCAGGTTGGCCCGCTTCTTGTCCAGCGCGAGGTAGAGGAACAGGCCCTGGCTGCCGCGTCCCCTCATCAGGCGGATGAGGTGGTACTGGCTGCCCAGGGTGATGAGGATGTCCTCGATCTCGTCCCCCAGCGAGAGGAGTTCCATGGCGCGCAGCTTGGCGCGGACCACGTCGGTGTTGGCGGCGGCGGCGACGTTGAGGTCGAGCTCCTTGCCGCCACCCACGACGCCGAGGGCCATGCCACTGGTGTAGTCGACGAGGGCGACCCCGATGGTGCCCTCGATGCTGGTCATCGCCTCTTTGAGCGCGGCATCGGCGTTGGCCATGGCGGATCGTTTCCTTTCGGATGGTGAGGGATGCGACACCCCGCCCGGAGCGGGTCGGGGCGCGCGGGCCCGGTTCGGCTCGGGCGAGCCGGGGCCCAAGGGGACGGGTGTCCCGTGCGGGTGATGCGGGTGGGGTCGCCGGAGGTGCCCGGCACGGCTCCCGGGAATCGGGAGCGCGGGACGGGGC
>NZ_VKHT01000616.1 GCF_014141535.1 Streptomyces alkaliphilus
CCCCACCCCCGACGACGGGGAGTTGAGACCACGGGACCGGCCGCCGACACGTTCGGTGGACCCGTCCCCGGGAACGGCGCGTCCGCCCCGGCCGAGGACACGGGACGAGTACGCGCACATGAACGAACAGCAGTGCGATACAAGCACGGGCACACCGGGAGGAACCATGACCGTCACCGAGGACATCCGGAAGAACCTGAACGAGGCCACCCCGCTGTACGTGGTCGCGGGCGCCGCCGACCTGGCCGCCGAGAAGCTGCGGGCGCTGCCCGCCTCGCTGGAGCGGCTGCGCGAGGAGGCCCCCGTCCGACTGCGCGAGGTGCGCGAGAGCGAGCTGCCGAAGCTGCGCGACCGCGCCCGGGAACTGGCCGAGCAGGGTCGGGAGACCACCCGGGAGTACGCCGGGAAGGCCCGGGAGACCTATGAGGAGCTGGCCCTGCGCGGCCGGGGCGCCGTGGAGCAGTGGCGCACCCACCGCGAGGAGACCCGCGAGGAGGCCGCCGGGGACAAGGGTGACGCCGGGGCCCCCGAGGTCACCGTGGAGCGGGTGACCGACCCCGCCGGGGCTCCCGGCGACGGCTCCGCCACCAACGCCGACGCCGACGCCGGCACCGAGGGACGCTGACCCCCGGACCCGCCTGCCGCGTCCCGCACCGACGGGACGCGGCACGGCCGGGCGCCGCGCGACGGTACTTTCCCGGGAACGTTGGGAGGTCGGGCCGCACCCGGTAGCGTTGAGGGGACCGACCGGCGGCCCGACCGGTGTTCGCCCGGCGAATCGACAGGATGGTGAACGGCGATGCTGTTGAACGGGTTCTTCTCGTTGATGAACCTCGTACTCCTGGGGTTGGTGGTGCTGAGCATCTTCGCCTTCGTGCACGCCGCCCTTCAGCGGGAGGATGCCTTCCGGGCCGCCGACAAGAAGACCAAGCCCTTCTGGCTGGTGATCCTCGGCGTGTCGGTGGCGGTGCAGTTGTTCATCCCCGGCTTCCTGCTGCTGGCGCTGGCGGGCACGATCGCGGCGGTGGTCTACATCGTGGACGTCCGCCCGGCCGTCACGGCGGTCGGTGGCGGCGGTGGCGGTCGGGGCGGCTGGAGCAGCAGCGACGGCCCCTACGGCCCGTACAACGGCGGCCGCTGAGAGCCACCGGCGGAGGTTCCGCCCACCCCCGGGGCCCGGCGCACCGAGGGGCGGCACCGGGCATCGACCGGGGCGGGGAGTCCACTCCCCGCCCTTCGGCATGTCGGTCGAAAACGATCAAGAAATGATCGCCCTCCGATGTTCAAGCGGGGCCCGGTGCGGGAAATCTCACCCCCGGAAGTGGTGAGCACCGGACTAAATATGCCCTTAGCATCTTCGGGTTACCACCGCCCGATGAATCGCAGAGGACGTCCAGTGCGCTTTCGTATGACGCCCCGGGAAACGGGCTTCCACGACCTCTTCGCCGCGGCGGCGGACAACATCCTCACCGGCTCCAAGCTCCTGCTGGAACTGCTCGGCGCCGATGCCGAGGGGCGCGAGGAGATCGCCGAGCGCATGCGGGCGGCCGAGCACGCGGGGGACGACACCACCCACGCCGTCTACCACCAGCTGAACTCCTCCTTCATCACGCCCTTCGACCGCGAGGACATCTACCGGCTCGCGGCCCGCCTCGACGACATCATGGACTTCATGGAGGAGGCCGTCGACCTCGTCGTCCTCTACCGCATCGACGAGCTGCCACCGGGCGTGGACCAGCAGATCCAGGTGCTCAACCGGGCCGCCGAGCTGACCGCCGAGGCGATGCCGCACCTGCGCACCATGGAGAACCTCACCGAGTACTGGATCGAGGTCAACCGCCTGGAGAACCAGGCCGACCGCGTGCACCGCCGACTGCTGGCCCACCTGTTCACCAACGGGGCCTACGACGCCGTGGAGATCATGAAGCTCAAGCAGATCGTGGACGTGCTCGAGGAGGCCGCCGACGCCTTCGAGCAGGTGGCCAACACGGTCGAGTCCATCGTGGTCAAGGAGTCCTGAGGACGGTGACCGGAACCGCCCTGGCGGCGCTGATCGCGACCGCCCTCCTCCTGACCTGCCTGCACGGCTTCCGGGACGCCCCGCACCTGCTCGTCGCCTCCGTCTCCACCCGCGCCCTGACCCCCCGGGTGGCGCTGGTGCTGGTCTGCGTCATGGGCGCGGCGGGCGCCCTGCTGGGCACGGCGGTGGCGACCACCGTCGCGCAC
Source organism: Streptomyces alkaliphilus (assembly GCF_014141535.1). Lineage (GTDB taxonomy): Bacteria > Actinomycetota > Actinomycetes > Streptomycetales > Streptomycetaceae > Streptomyces > Streptomyces alkaliphilus. Next base: position 2,227 of record NZ_VKHT01000616.1, read on the forward strand.
CGCCTGGTGGACCTCGACCCCGGCGACGCCGGGCTGACCGCCGTGCTGGCCGGGACGGCCGGGGCGCTGCTGTGGGCGGGCGTCTCCCGATGGCTGCGGATGCCGGGTTCCACCTCGCAGGCGCTGATCGCCGGGGTACTGGGCGCGGTCCTCGCCGGTTCCCTCCTCGCCGACACCGGCTCGGTGCGATGGGGCGAGGTGGCGGGCCGCGTGGTGCTGCCCATGCTGCTGGCGCCCCTCGCGGCCCTGGCCGGGGCGTGGGCGCTGATGGTCGCCATCCTGTGGATCTTCCGCCGCGGTCGTCCCCGCCGGGTACAGCACGGCTTCCGGATCGCCCAGTCGGTCTCCGCCGCCGGAGCGGCGATGGGCTTCGGCCTGCAGAACGCCCAGAAGACGATGGGCGTGATCCTGCTGGGCCTGGTGGCCGCGGGCTCGGTGGGCCCGGGCGCCGAGGTGCCCTGGTGGGTGCGACTGGCCTGCGCGGCGACCCTGGTGGTCGGTACCGCGCTGGGCGGCCTGCGACTGATGAGCCGGACCCGGCGCCGGATCCTGGAGGCGGACCCACCGCGTGCCTTCGCGGCCGAGGCGAGCACCTCGGTGACGCTGCTGTTCGCCTCGCTGATCCCCGGTGTGCCGCTGTCACCGACACAGGCCGCCGCGCCGGCGGTGCTGGGCGCGGGCGCCACCCGGCGTCGACGGTGGGCCCGGGCGGTGCGCTCGGGCACCTCGGCCCTGCGGCTGGCCGGTCACGCGCTGACCCCCCTGGCCGCCGCCGGGACGGGCGCGGTGCTCTGCCTGCTCCTGCTGCCCCTCACGGGCTGACCGCCCGGGCCGTCCCCTCGCGGGGGCGCCCCGTCCGGAAGCCCGGCGGTCCGGGGCCCGGCGGGTCCGGCCGCACGTCCCGGCCGGGGCGCTCCGCACCCCGACGTCTCC